>JASLQE010000338.1 GCA_030744635.1 Dehalococcoidia bacterium
TAATCGCCCGCTCTATATTATCGTGTGGCATATTATTATCACGGGCTCGCTGTATGGCTAACCTCAGTCGAAAGTTGGTGTCAGGATTGTTACCACTCTGCCGTACCGCGACGATAATTTCGCGAGTTAGCTTGGTGAAAAGCTGGCCCCGACGGATATCGGTGACGCCTTTCTGCCTCTTTATCTTTGACCATTTGGAATGTCCCGACATATTAGCTATAATTGTACCACCGCTTCCGTTAAGGGTCAAAGGTGGGGGGTGTGGGTAGGGCGGTAGTAACATGGGTTGTTGTGGCCGAAAACCGTGGAGGGTATGGTACTTTAGTTACCCTTTTTACTTTACCTGCGCTTGACATCGTTCTTAAAAGTGGTATAATATCTTCGACTTGGTGGTGTCATAATGCGCGTTAAGGCGGCGGGGTTGTTGAAAAACCTCGTAGGCACCGTTAGCACATATTGAATAAACGAGAATTTGAACTTAGAGGGAGACGGCGGTTGCCTACTCTAGGGCGATGCGAAGCTCGTTCGCACCCGGAAGGGAGTAATGGTGAGTGCCCGTTTTCGTGTACAGGTGACGGTTATGTGTAGCCGATGCCTGTCCATGTTTGAGTCCCCGCTGTCTCTGGACTTACAGGAGGAATTCCTCTCCGATCCGGCGGTCAACATACCGCTGGCACCGGGGGAAGAGCCCTTTGTTATTACTAAGGGGCGGGAACTGGACCTGGACGAAGCCGTTCGCCAGTATGTGTCCCTGGAGGCCCCCCTGAAGTCGCTGTGCCGCCCACGCTGTGCCGGCCTGTGCCCCCGTTGCTGGCGCAACCTCAACCACGAGTCATGTGTGTGCTCCCTTGTAGAAGCTGTAAACTGAGGAGAGATTAGATGGCACCACTTCCCAAGAGACGGACGGCTAAGGCCCGGCAACGCAAACGGCGGAGCCATTTGCACCTGCAAGGGCCAGTGCTGAGCGAATGTCCGCAATGTCACCAGCCGCGTATCAACCACCATGCTTGCCCCCACTGCGGCCAATATGGTGGCAGAGAAGTAATATCTATAAAACCAGCCAGTCGGAGGCAATGAACCTGACTCGCCTTTTAAAAAAGAGCTGTGGTTAGAACCCCCCTCTGTGATTTGCTGGGAGTCCAGTATCCCATACTACAGGGAGGTATGGCCTGGGTTGCCACGGCGGAGCTGGCAGGGGCTGTGTCCAACGCCGGTGGATTGGGAATCATAGGGACGGGCCAATGTCCCCCGGAATGGGCGCTGGAACAGATAAAGGCTACCCGAGACTTTACCGACAAGCCCTTCGGTGTCAATGTCATGCTCATGTCCCCGTATGCGCGTGAGGTGCTGGAGATCGTAGCACAGGAGAAAGTGCAGGTAGTCACCACCGGAGCCGGAAACCCGGGGGCGTATGTATCATGGCTCAATGAGGCCGGCGTGATGGTGATACCCGTAGTTGCTTCCGTAGCCCTGGCCCGCCGTCTGGAGCGGCAGGGGATAGCGGCCCTGATTGCGGAGGGCATGGAGTCCGGCGGGCATATCGGGGAGACAGCCACCATGCCGCTGGTACCACAGATAGTGGAAGCGGTTGAGGTCCCCGTGATAGCTGCCGGGGGTATAGCCACCGGCAAGGGGTTAGTGGCGGCCCTGGCCCTGGGGGCTGCGGGTGCTCAAATAGGCACCCGCTTCGTCTGCTCTGAAGAATGTATAGCCCACCCCAGCTACAAGCAGAAAATTGTGGAGGCCCGGGACCGTTCCACCGTCGTAACCGGCGTTCCCACCGGCCACCCGGTGCGCTGTCTGGAAAACAGACTGGCCAAACGCTTTCTGGCTCTGGAAAAAGAGGGGGTACCCCCCGCAGAGATTGAACAGTTGGGCATAGGTAAGACCTATGAGGGCCTTATAGAAGGAAACACCGATGAAGGCTCCCTTATGGCGGGCCAGGTAGCTGGCCTGATAAAGGATGTAAAATCAGTCTCAGACATCATTCAGGAAATCATGTCTGTGGCGGAGGAGGTGATAGACCAATTGGCGGCACTATCACAAAAGGAGAGTTATGCTTACCGAAAGTAAGTGTGCCTATGTATTTCCTGGGCAAGGCGCACAACGGGTGGGTATGGGATATGACCTGTACCAGACCTATCCCGCTGCCAGGAAGATTTTTGAGCGGGCCGATGATGTGCTGGGGTTTCCCATATCACAGCTCTGCTTCGAGGGTCCCGAGGATGAACTTCGCCGCACTGTAAACGCCCAACCAGCAATAATGACGGTTAGTTTGGCTTGTTTGGCCGCCGCCCGAGAAACTGGAGTAGAGGACCGCTTGGGGGCACCAGTATTTGTGGCGGGACATAGCTTGGGCGAGTACACCGCCCTGGCCGCCTCTGGCTCGGTGAGCCTCAACAGGGCGCTTAACCTGGTCAGGGAGAGGGGACGGCTCATGGAGGAGGCGGCCCAGTTAAATCCGGGTGGTATGCTGGCGGTGCTGGGCTTGGATGCCAAAGCCGTGCGACGGCTGTGCAAAGCCACCGGTGCTCAGATGGCCAACATCAATTGCCCTGGCCAAATAGTAATCAGTGGGGACGCGGGTTCCTTGGGCGGGGCCCGGACACTGGTCCAGGACAAAGGGGGCAAGGTGAAGGTGTTAGATGTGAGTGGGGCCTTTCACTCCCAACTGATGCGCCGGGCAATGCGCCGGCTCTTGAGAATAATTGCGGCCTTGAGATTCCGCCGTCCAATGGTACCTATTGTAGCCAATACCACTGCCCAGGCATTGCACAGCTCCAGCGAGGTACGGGCTGAGCTTGGCCACCAGTTGTGTCATTGCGTCCGCTGGCAGGAGTCGGTGGAGTACATGTTCGATAACGGCGTATCCACTTTTGTGGAGATGGGGCCGGGACAGACACTGACCAGCCTTATCCAACGCATCAAGCCGGAAAGCGATACTATTAGCCTGAAGGACGTGGCCTCCATAGAGGAGAGGCGATAGGGCCCGGTAGCCTGCCCAATCGGGTAGCTATTGTCACCGGGAGCTCCCGAGGGATAGGGTATGCTATAGCCCTCCATCTGGCCCGGAAAGGGGCTGTGGTGGTGGTGAATGGCAAGCGTCCAGAGGGTGTGGCTTCTGCCGCTGCCCAAGTAAGGGCGGAAGGTGGCCAGGCATTAGAGGTGGCAGCGGATGTGGGCCTTCCACAGGAGGCCGCTCGGCTGGTAGAAGAAACCATCTCACGCTGTGGCCGAGTGGATATTCTGGTGAACAATGCGGGTATCGCCCGGGATCAACTTGCGGTGCGCATGAAGGACGAAGACTGGGACATTGTCATCCGGACCAACCTCACCAGCGCCTTCCTGTGCTCGCGAGCGGTGCTGAGACCCATGTTGCGGCAACGCTGGGGACGCATTGTCAATATATCCAGTGTGGCCGGGGCCATAGGAAATGCGGGCCAGGCCAACTATTCCGCAGCCAAGTCCGGCATGATAGGGCTTACCAAAGCTATTGCCAGGGAGGTGGCAAACCGGGGGATAACCGTCAACGCTATCGCCCCCGGGTTCATTGAAACGGATATGACGCGCTCTCTTGACCGCCGCGAGGACCTGTTGAGCCGGATTCCGGTGGGCCGTACCGGCACCGTTCAGGATGTGGCCGAGGCAGTAGCCTTTCTGGTATCACCGGCAGCCGGCTATGTTACGGGGCAGGTACTTCATGTAGACGGCGGCATGGCCATGGTGTAGCATAGAGGTGCTCACATGGTTGAGATAACAGTAGGATGTAACATAGCTGCCAGGTAGGGTGGATATATATATGAGTGGTGCCAGACATAGGGCCCGAGTGATTGCCCTCCAGGCCCTTTACGAAAATGACATGGTAGGTCATTATACCGAGGTCGCTTTCTCCCACTGCATCGGCGAAGGCACATCGAAGGATACAGCCAGCTTCGCCCAGCAGTTGGTGGCTACAGTATTGCTGCACCGTCCGGAGATCGATGGTGGAATCCAGCATTTCGCCCCAACCTACCCTGTGAACCAGCTTTCACCTGTAGACCGCAACATACTCCGGCTGGCGATATCGGAAAT
>JASLQE010000339.1 GCA_030744635.1 Dehalococcoidia bacterium
TTTTGAACTCAACTCTGCCTATGTTGCCGGGCACATCGCTGACTTCCTGCGGGCCCATCTCCAGAACTACCAGCCCCAGATCAGTGTCATCCCCGCCCGCCGCCGGGGTGCTGCCGAGGGCCCGGACAACCCCCAGGTCATCGCCCCCCTCCTGAAAGCCAACTACATCTTTATGGGGGCCGGGAGCCCCACCTACGCCGCCCGGCATCTGGGCGGCACCCGGGCTTGGTATACCCTCTTGGCCCGCCACCGCCTAGGGGCCACCCTTTCCCTGGCCAGTGCCGCGGCCATCGCCATGGGAACTCATACTCTCCCTGTCTACGAAATCTATAAGGCGGGGGAGGACCCCCACTGGCGTCCTGGCCTGGACCTGCTGGGCCTTTATGGCCTGCGGCTGGTCATCGTAACCCACTGGAATAACACCGAAGGAGGGGCCCACATGGATACCAGCCGTTGCTATGTGGGGAAGGCCCGGCTGGACCCCCTGCTCTCCCTGCTGCCCCCGGAAACAACAGTGGTAGGGATAGACGAACATACCGCCATTATCATGGACCTGGTGGCGGGGTCCTGCTCTGTCATGGGTGTGGGGGGCGTGACGCTGGTCCATGGCCGGCAGGAAGAAGTCTATCCTTCAGGGAGCACCTTCCTCCTCCAGGAGTTGGGTCCTGTGCGCTGGCCCGACCCTGGAGAAGGCATCCCCCCGGAGGTGTGGCACGAAGCCCTGACAAGCCACACGGAGGAGCATGCCGAGGAGGAAGAAACCATACCCGAGGAGGTGGCTTCCCTCATCCTGTCCCGGGAGGCCGCACGTAACCAGCGGGACTGGGCCACCGCCGATGACCTCCGGGAGCGCCTGGCGGCCCTGGGCTACCGAGTGATTGACAACCCCGAGGGGTCCCGGTGGGAGCGCTTGAGGGGGTGACACGCCTACGTGCTGAGGGGTGCTGCCTGAGCATCGGCCGTGGTGGCTGTAGACCATCTGTTACTTCGTCATGTAGACTCCACTCGGAGCAAGCAGCTACGCAGTCGGCTATTGTGAAGCAGGTATCGCGGTATGCCAAAGAGAGACCGCAACCACGGATTAGGGATACAGGTACTCTCCTCAAGAGGGGGGCCCCTGGTAGTTCGCATGCGATGCCTCACCAGACCTGAGTATACATGGCAGACGAAGAAGCTCTCTGCGATGGATTTCCCCGGGATCAGGGTTCGGCCTAATTGCACAGGCGGCTGAATGAG
>JASLQE010000340.1 GCA_030744635.1 Dehalococcoidia bacterium
TGGGCGGAGTGGGCCGCCCAGGCCGCTGGCGCCATTTCCATCTCCATCTACCCGGACTGCCTGCCCCCGGAGATTAAATACTATATGCAGCACTCCGAGGCCAAGTTCTTTGTAGCTGAAGACCAGGAGCAGGTGGATAAAATCCTCAGCATCCTCCCTGAATGCCCCAGCGTGACCAAGGTAATCTACTGGAACCCCAAAGGACTGTGGTTCTATGACGAGTCGGTGCTGATATCCTTTGAACAGGTGGAGGAGATAGGGAGGAAGTACGAGCAGGAGCACCCCAACCTTTTTGAGGATAGTATAGCCCAAGGCAAGGGGCATGATGTGTGCGTCCTCTCCTATACCTCGGGGACCACCGGCCTTCCCAAGGCGGCCATGCTCACCCACAACAACATCATTTTCTTCAGCCGTTGCGTGCGAACCGCTATCCCCATGAGCGACAAGGACGAATATGTCTCCTATATCTCCCCGGCGTGGGCCACCGAGCAGTTCCTGGGGATAACCAGCGGCTTGGATGTGCCCCTAATTGTAAACTTCCCCGAGGAGCCGGAGACGGTGATGGACGATGTAAGGGACATCGGCCCTGACCTGCTGTTCTATGTGCCCCGGCTGTGGGAAGACCTGGCCTCGCTGGTGCGCATGAAGATAGAAGATACCTCCTGGCTTAAGAGAAAGTTTTACAACCTGGGGCTGAAAATAGGCTTCAAAGCAGTGCACTATGTGGAGCAGAGAAAACCCATACCGTGGTACTGGAGGGCACTTCACAAGCTTGCCGATATTTTTGTGCTGCGGGCAGCGCGTGACCAAATAGGCCTGGGCCGAGCCCGGGCCTGCTTCACCGCCGCCATGGCGGCCAGCCCGGATCTGGTGCATTTCTTCTGGGCATTGGGGGCCAAGATGAAGAACATCTATGGCTCCACAGAGTGCGGCCTGGTATCTGCCCCTGTGGAGGACGATTTCAAGTTTGATAGCGTGGGTAAGCTCCTCCCCGCACAGGAGATGAAGCTGGTGGACGGGGAGATATTTATCAAGGGGCCGGGGGTGTTTGCCGGATACTGGAAGAATGAGGAGGCCTACAACAGTAAGGTCATAGATGGCTGGTACCAGACGGGGGACTCCGGATGGGTGGATGATGATGGTCACCTCATATACTGGGACAGGGTGGAGGAGCTTATCCCCCTGGCTGATGGCACCAAGTTTGCCCCTCAGTTCACCGAGGTCAGGCTGCGGTTCAGCCCTTTTCTTAAAGATGCCATGGTGATAGGAGGTGAAGGCCGAGGCTATGTCACGGCCATCATAGACATGGACTTCCGCAATGTGGGCAAATGGGCTGAGGGTCAACATATCCCTTATACCACCTTTACCGACCTCTCACAGAAACCCGAGGTGCTGGAGCTTGTCCAGAAGGATGTGGAGCGGGTGAACCGCCTCCTGCCCGAGGTAGCCCGTATCAAGCGTTTCGTCAACCTGCATAAGGAGTTCGACGCCGATGAGGCCGAGCTCACCCGTACCCGCAAGCTCAAGCGGGCGGTCATGGAGAAGACCTACGGCGATATTATCAGTGGTATGTACGGGGACCAGGACTCCGTAAAGGTGGAGGCCCCCATAACCTACCAGGACGGTAAGAAGGGTGTGGTGAAGACCGAGATTCAAGTAATCCGGATGGAGGAAGTATGACAAGCTGCTTCAGCTTGAGGAAGTTGGGGTATGAGTGATTTTGCCGGCTACTTGATGATAGGCTTGATGACCGGGGCTGTCTATTCCCTCATCGCCCTGGGCATAGTCCTGGTCTATCAGTCCACCGGGGTATTCAATATATCCCTGCCCTGGCTCGTCCCCTTCGGGGCGTATCTTGCCTATGCCGCTCTGGTCCAGATTGGCATGCCGTTCTGGCTGGCAATTCCCATCGTGCTGATAGTCGCTGCCCTGAGTGGCTATTTGCTCCAGAGGCTGACCATCCAGCCCCTCTTGGGCCAGTCCCTGCTCACCACAGCCTTCATGACCCTGGGGCTGGCGGTGATTCTGCAGGGGGTAATGGTGCTTGTGTGGGGCTTTGACGGCGATGTGTTGCCACGGTTCTTCGCGGTGGGGGGGCTGAGATTTGGTGAGTTCTCCCTGTCCTACGACCACCTCCTGGCCCTTTTTGTGGCCCTGATACTGGTGTTTGCCATGTTCTTATTCCAGAAGTACAGCCGG
>JASLQE010000341.1 GCA_030744635.1 Dehalococcoidia bacterium
GGCAGAAGGCTTGACAGCCAGTTCAGGCCAAGCGGATACGCTAAATGACAGCAACCTGCCCCGTAAAAACTGGTCCAACGAAAATGTTGGTTCTATTTTGATTGACCCCATCCGGATATAGGCATAGGATTGTAAAGTCAATTATCGCGATGGAGGTGGGCCGTGTCCTATTCATTTAATCACGTGCACCTGAAGGCGAATGACCCCAGCAAGTCGGCCCAATGGTATGTTGACATGTTCGGAGCTAAGCCCTTAGGTGAGCGAGATATTGGGGGCGCCCTCTTGGTGACCATCCAGGTGGGAGACGTGACCATGAAAATATCCAGCCCCCGGCCCAGCGAGGACTTGGGGCCGGCGGACGCCGGTCCGCATTATGGGCTGGAGCATATAGCCTTTGACACCAACCATCTGGACCAGGACCTGGCCCACTTGAAGGAATGTGGGGTGCAGGTCCAGCAAACGGCGTCCTTGGGCAGTGGCAAGATAGCCTTTATCGAAGGGCCGGACGGTGTCCGCATCGAGCTGATGCAGCTATAAAAGGGCTTCCATCAACTGGCCTCACTGCGGTCCAGCGAACCTCATCCAGGGGCGAGTTTTCCCTTGGAGGGATATCGCCGTTCTTCAGCGTGGTATTCGTGCTGTGGTTGCTCTCCTCAATGGTGCGGAGACCGGCGAGGAGACGAAGGTAGAGAACAAAGGCATCAATAGTGCTTGAGCAGCAATAGTGCAAAAAGTGAAACTTTGCATAGTTCCTGGTTTCCGAATGAACCTATGCTACGCGGGGCGGCTGCAACGCCTTGAGCAGGTTTGACAAACCGGTGCAACTACCATATCATTCGTACCGAAGCCTAAGCTGATGATAATGGCTTCACCGCAAATTGAAATGGGAATACCGGTTTAAACACCGGTTGTGGCTTCTCTCCCCCTCGACGTCTTCACCATAGCATCGTGTTTCATACCACCAGAAAGGGTACAACATGACACAGAGGACAGCACAGGCCGGAGATTCGGTGCTGGTACACTACACCGGCAAACTCAAAGATGGCAGCGTTTTTGATTCTACGGAGGGTCGGGAACCCATACGGTTCACCGTAGGCAGCGGAGAACTCATCAGCGGCTTTGACCGCGGCGTGGTGGGCATGGCCGTGGGGGACAAGAAGAGCGTGGAGATTGAGTCCCAGGAGGCCTACGGCGACTACCTTGACGACCATGTCATCAAGGTTAAGCGGGAGGAGTTGGGCCCTGAGATTAACCCCGAGGAAGGCATGGTGCTGCGTATGCGCACTGCCAACGGCGATTTCCCTGTGCGGATTTCTGAGGTGTCCGCCGAGGAGGTGACCATAGACGGCAACCACCCTCTGGCTGGCCAGGACCTTGCTTTTGAGCTGGAGCTGGTGGAGATAACTATCTGAACTGTCCCCTGTATTTCCTGCGCGACTTCCCCTTGACCCCCAAGCTGGGAGAACCTCCGGTAGTACTACCGGCATTTCCGCTACCCGTCTCCGCAGTCCGGAAAGGCCGGTAGGTCCTGAGCAAGCTTGCGAAGTTCGGTCACCCCCGACTGACCTGCCCCCAGTAGTTGTACCACTTCTTACGTCGTTGCCATAGTTAAAATAGTCTCAGGTGCCGGCGGGCGATAGTTCTTAGCACTATGCTGACATACCTGATTATATTCTTGTCTCCAACGCTCAATCAATATCTTGGCTTCTTCAAGTATAGCATCACTCCCTGTAGAGGTACTCGTAAACCGGTGGTGGTGGTGGGGTTGGGAAGGCTGCGGACAGGGCATCCATGTGCTCCCTGTAAGCGGCTATGAACCTGTCCTCAAATGCGTAGTCGTAGCTGTCCCCCAATACCTTCGCCGCCCGCTCGGTAATAACGGTGCCGTGGTTCTCTACCAGCCAGGCCACCGTGCGCCTCACCCCTTCCTCTGCGGTGACCGCATCCCTGTAGTCCAGTTCGCCTTTTATCTTGGATATGTCCAGCATCGTGTGATACTCAGGCCCGGCGTAGGCGCAGGCCAAAGCCTCCGCCCACGGGTGCTGCACCTCCACCACCTCCCATTCGTGGCCTACGAATTTAGCTATCATATTGGCCCTTTCCTTCAGAGTGAGGTAGCGCTCATCGGCAACATTATAAATCTGTCCGGCGGCCTGGGGCTTGTCCACCGCCAGCAGCACTGTATAGGCCATATTCTCGGCATATCCCATGGCCCGGATGCGGAGGCCATCTCCCGGCACCACGATGTGGGGGCGACGGTCAATGGCCCGCTTCACAATGGGCCACATATCGGGGATGAGCTGGCGAGGGCCATAGACCCTGGGATAGCGCAGTACCGTCACCTGGTAATCACCCCTCTGGTGGGCTGCCATTAGCTGGCGCTCCGTATCGGCAATAAGAAAGCCGAAGTTGTCTATGTTGCGGTCCTCAATAAGGGTGGCGTCCTCACGAATCGGTACGGCCAGGCCATCCGGGTTGTGGGCGGCATCCCGGAAACCCAGGTAGCCGCCGGGGCTGGTGATGCCAATGAAGCGGGGTGTGCGCCCCGCCAGCACCTGTGCTATGTAGCGCAGCCTGCCGTAGTTGCTTATCACGATATCCCACCGGCGGGGTGCCAAGTCACGCTCCAGGTTGTCGCGGCTGAAGGGGTCGCCGTGGATATGCTCCACCGGGCCGGAGAACTCAATCTCGTGGGTGCCGCGGTGGTATATGGTAGCTTCATAGCCGCGGGCCAGCAGTCCATCCACGATGAAGGGGCCTGTGGGCCCGGTGCCGCCGATGACCAGAGCTTTCATGCTTCTCACCTCCTGCTGATCCTCATTTTCCCTTTTTTGGAGGCGCGCTGTCCATATCCGCCTCTTTACCGCCCTCCCACCCATCGACAGGTTAACACAGGCAACACGACCGTCATGCTGAGTCCGCCACAGAGGGGTATCCCCAGCCTAAATGGGTGACATCCTGGTAAAATAGGCTCAAATTGATACTCGGGAGGGAGACATGGCGGACAGGGAGTACTGGGATCCTGACATTGAAACTATGCCCCTGGACAAGCTCCGTGCGCTCCAGCTGCGGCGGTTTCAGGAGATTGCCGCCTACGCGTATGAAAAGACCCTGCTCTACCTTCGTAAAATGGACGCCGCCGGGGTCCGGCCCCAGGGCATCTCCCGCCTGGAGGACATCGCCCTCCTTCCCCTCACCGACTAAAAGGGGGACTTCTGCGACACACCCCTGGAGGATAAGCTGGCAGTACCCATGGATAAGGTGAAAGCCATCCACACGACCTCGGGCACCGTATCCGGTTTCACCCAGCCACGGGTGCTCAGTGCCGGCGATGAGGATGTGTTCTTTGACCAGGAGGCCCGGGGGCGTTGGATGCTGGTAGTGCGGCCCGATGATATTGTCCAAGTGCTCACCAACTTTGACTGCTGCCACCGTGGATACTCCAACCTGGGGACAACCTACCTGTTCCTCAACGCCGGCAGGGGCAACCTGGACCAGCAGATAAAGCTGGCCATGTCCCTGGGCGTCACCGTGTTGGAGCACCTACCCAGCCTCATCCTGCGCTATTTTGAGCGGGCACGGGAGATGGGCTTCGACCTTAAACAGAGCCGGCTGCGGCTGGTGTCCGGCGTAGGGGAGGGATGGACCAAGGCCTATAAACGCCGGAT
>JASLQE010000342.1 GCA_030744635.1 Dehalococcoidia bacterium
CCTCCTGCGCCTCTTTGACCTGGCCACGTCGGGCAAGATCCAGGGCATTATCATTTATACCTTGGACCGCCTGTACCGCCCTGAAAATGAGGGGGATGAGTGGCGGGTGTTCGAGGTGCTTCAGCGCTTCCAGGACGCCGGGGTGGAGGTAGCCTGGGTTGACCCCTCGATTCCTGCACGCGCCCCCCTGTCCTCGATCTTCACCTTCCTGGATGCTTGAAGAGCAGGGCGGGAGCGACGGACCATCCTTGAGCGCACTACCCGGGGCCGTCTGGAGAAAGCCCGCCGTGGCAAAGTCGTCAGCCGGGCGGCAGCCTCCTACGACTACCGCTACGACCCTGAAACCTCCACGTTGGTCGTCTGTGAGGATGAGGCCAGGGTGGTACGGCTCGCCTTCCACTTCTATACGCAGGAACGCATTTCCCTGGTGCAGTTGGCAGACCATTTGAACCAACTGGGTATCGCCAGCCCTCGAGGTGGGCAGCGCTGGCATCGCACCAACCTGGGTCGGATGCTACGCAACGAGGTGTATGACGGGACACTGTTGCAGAACCGCTGGCAAACCAGGAAGTTGATGGATAGGCCGGGGCGTAAGCCGAGAGTAAAGCTCGGCCAGCGTCCCAAGGCAGATAGCTGCGACAGTCCCTGCCATGGTGCCCAGAGAGCTCTTCTACGCCGCCCAAAAGCGGTTGGAGGAGAACCTCCAGCTGGCCCAGCGCAACGCCAAGCGTGAGTACCTTCTCTCGGGTCTGGTAAGGCATGTATGCGGCAGCGCCATGGGTGGCCGGACCCGGGGCAGTGTGACCTACTACTACTGCTACAAGTCCCGGGACTTTGCAGCCTCTGTTAACGAAAGGGGGGAGCCCCAGCCCTGTCACTACAGGCAGATAAACGGCAAGGCCCTGGAAGCTGCGGTCTGGGACACCGTCACCGACCTCCTGCGCCATCCCGACCTCTTGGTGGATGAGCTGGAGAACCTGGGACAGCCTGACTCGGCCACCAGGGAAGCCATGGAGGAGGAGTTGGCACACGTGAACAGCCGTCTGGAGGAGCTACCCAAAGAGGAGCGGCGACTGGTGGAGGGCTACCGCAAGGGTTCTACGCCGACTTCATGATGCTAGAGGAAACGGAGCGGATCCGACAGGAGCGAGCTGCGTCTGAGGAGCGCCACCGCGAGCTGAAGAGCCAGCTTGCCCGTTTGGACCGGGCGCTCAGCCACAAAGGTCAGATTGAGGAGCTTGCCAGGAGACTCAGTCAAGGCTTGGACAGTATGGGCTTCACCGAGCGTCGAGAGCTGCTTCGGCTGCTGGTCGACGAGGTGGTCTACGACAATGGCCAGGTGACCATCAGGACAATCATCCCTTTGGAGCAATTGCATCCCATATCCCTCCAAATATAATCCTCGGGCGGATGGGTGGGAAGAAAAATGTCCGCTAATAGACCTCAACCCCATCGCCTTGACCTGGTGAGTACGGAACAAGTATAATTACCGTCTTAACAAGGAGGAGTTTGATGGAAGGCTTTCAACAGGTAATGGACAACCGCCACCAGTACGCGAGGCAATGGAAGGAGCGCACCGGGGGCAAGGTAATCGGCTGCCTGTGCACCTATACCCCGGAGGAGGTCATCTACGCCGCCGGCGCCCTGCCGATAAGAGTCTTGGGCGGCCACCAGCCCCAGGACGTCACCTCCCCTCACATCTACAATATGTATTGCTCCCTCTGCCGTGATATCCTGAGTCAGACCCTGTTGGACCATTACGATTATCTGGACGGGCTGGCTTACTCCTCTACCTGCGTCCATATGGGCCAGGTGTTTGATAGCTGGAACCGCCACCGCCCCCTGAACTTCAACCACATGCTCTTTATGCCGGCCAATGTGACCAACCCCGCCGCGATGGACATGTACACTGCGGAGGTAGGCCGTTTCAAAAAATCCATTGAGAAGTGGCTGGGCAAGGCTATCACCCCAAAGACCCTGAAACACTCCATAGGCGTCTACAACACCAACCGTCGCCTGCTGCGCCGAATTTATGAGTTACGCCAAGCGGACAGCCCGCCCATCACGGGCTCACAGGTGCTCCCGGTGGTCCTTTCCAGCATGCTCATGGACAAGCAGGAGCACAGCCAAATGCTGGAGCAGTTGCTACAAACGCTGCCCTCCCGTAGAAGCAACGGCACTGGAATACGGGTGCTCACCTACGGAAGCGAAAATGATGACCCGGAGTTGGTTAAGATAATAGAAGAGTTGGGGGCAGCGGTGGTGATTGACGAGCAGTGCGCCGGCACGAGGTATTTCTGGAACGAGGTTCCTGACACGGATGACCCGGTGGCAGCTATCTCCCAGCGCTATATTGAGCGGCCCCCATGCCCCCAAAAGGACCTGGAGGGCAAAAAACGCATACCCCACCTGGTAGAGTTGGTGGACGACTACAATGTAAAGGGGGCCATTTTCCTGCAGCAGAAGTTCTGCGATCCCCATGCCTACGATGCCCCGGCCATAGAGCGGGCACTCGGGGAGAGGGGGATTCCCACCCTCTCCCTAGAGTACGATATCGTTATACCAGCGGGGCAGTTCCGCACCCGCATTGAGGCATTCTTGGAGATGCTAACGGTGGAAGACCTCTAAGAAAGGAGACGGCAATGAAGACAGAGCAACTCTATCCCACCAAACCGATGGACTGCTGGGGAAAGATGAAGGAGCTTAGAGGGCGATACTTTAAAAATATGTGGCAGGCCCAGTCCAAGGGACAGCCCCTGTATGTAGGGGCCGGCCTGTCCTTCATGGGGGCGCTGCCCATGGGACTGGGGGATACCTATAGCCTGATGCACGGCCCCTACTTTGCCCGCCTGATGCGCGACCCGGATCGTGCCGTGTGGTGCCATGAGGCCTCCGAGGCGCACGGCCTGAGCCGTGATTTGTGCTCCACTTTGAGGCTGGCCATAGGCACATTCTACAGGGGCTTCCACAGCACACCGGACTCTGGGGAAGATGTCCACCCACAGTTTGTTTTCGAGCCACAGATATGCATAGCCCAGAGCAAAATCGCCCAGATTTTCAGCCGGGAGTACTCCATCCCCTTCATCGGCATGGAAATCCCTTTTATCACCGACCGCAACGATCCCGACCATGTAGAGAGCGCCCGCCGCTACTTTGTGGAGCAGTCCCACCAGGCCATAGAGAAGATGGAGAAAGCTACCGGAATACAGTTTGACGATGAGAGGATGATTGAGGGAGTGGAGAACCAATGGGAAGCCTGTCGCCTTTATGGGCTGGTCTGCCTGCTTCAGCAGAACACACCCGCCCCACTGGACATGCGCATGCTGGAGTCCTTCGGCGCGATGCTCTTCTCCGTAGGCCCGTTCCGTAAAGATGGGGTGGAGGGTT
>JASLQE010000343.1 GCA_030744635.1 Dehalococcoidia bacterium
CCCCTTCTTCGGCGGGCTGGCGGTGGTCTCCCTTCCGGTATCCCTTATCGTAGCCCTTACCGGTGGGGCAGTGGCCTTCGCCATCATCGGTCTCTCTCGCTATGTCTCCCTGGGCTCAATGGTGGGAACCCTTACCACGGCGGCATTGATGACGCTGCTTTTCGCCTGGCGCGTGGTGCCGGTGGAGTTGGTGGTGTACGCCGCCCTGGGCGGCTTGCTCATCATGTTCCAGCACCGGGGCAACATTGTGCGGCTGATTTCGGGCCGGGAACGGAAGCTGGGCCGGAGGGATAAGGCCCCGCCCCCCGAGATGGGCTAAGGTGAAGGCCGCAGTAATAGGCTCCACCACCTGGGGCACCACCCTGGCCATAGTGCTGGCGCGGAAGGGCTTTCCGGTGGCCCTCTGGACCCGCACCACCGCTGAGGCCGCAGCACTGGAGCGGGGTCGGGAGAGTCCCTCCCTACCTGGAACACCCTTCCCCTCCACCCTCAGCGTCACCGACTCCCTTCCCGAAGCCATCCAGGGGGCAGACCTGGTGGTGCTGGCGGCCCCTTCCCAGAGCATGAGACAGAATATCAGGCTGGTGGCACCCCACCTGAAAGGCTCCCCCGTCCTGCTCAGCCTGGCCAAGGGGCTGGAGACCGGCACCGGGCTGCGGATGTCCCAGGTGATGGCGTCCGAGATGCCCGTCCGACTGCACTCTCATATAGCGGTCCTCTCCGGGCCCAACTTGGCCCGGGAGATAGTCCGTGCCCTTCCCGCCGCTACGATAGTGGCCGCCGCCATGCCGGAGACGGCGGAGCATGCTCGGGATATACTGAGCACCCCCAAGCTGTATGTCTATACCAGCGAGGATGTGGCCGGGGTGGAGTTGGGTGGGGCGCTGAAGAATGTCATCGCCATCGCGGCCGGTATGGTGGAGACCCTGGGCTACGGCGATAACGCCAAGGCCGCCCTGATGACACGGGGCCTGGCTGAGATGATGGCCTTCGGTGCCGCCTGCGGTGCGGCCACGGATACTTTTCTGGGCCTTTCAGGGATGGGCGACCTGGTGGTGACCTGCGCCAGCCCCCTCAGCCGCAACCACCGGGTGGGTATAGAGCTGGCCAAGGGGCGTTCCCTGGAAGAAGTCCAGGCGGATATGCGGGAGGTGGCTGAGGGGGTGCACACCACCACCGCCGCCCGGGAGCTGGCCCGCCGCCTGGGGGTAAGTGCGCCCATTGCTGAGCAGCTATACCGGGTCCTGTTCGAAGGGGGGGAGCCTCGGCAGGCGGTCCACGATTTGCTGTGGGAGCAGGGAGCCGTCCGACTGACCGTCCAACCGCCCGTTCACTTTAAGGAGTAAGGTGCCACCCCTGTCCCTGCCCCTCATATTCGTTACCGCCTTTGTAGTGGGGCTTTCCGGTGCCCTGTTCCCAGGCCCGCTGCTGGCCATGAACATAGCCGAGACCGTCCGCAGGGGCTTCTGGGCCGGCCCCATTCTGGTGGGGGGCCACGGCATCACGGAGGTGGCCATGATGGCCGCCCTCACACTGGGGCTGAGCCGGGTGCTGGAGCAGACCTTAATGGCGGCAGTAATCGGCATCGGCGGCGGTCTGTTCCTGCTCTACATGAGCTACGGCCTGTTCCGCACCCCCGCCCAGCTCCCCATGCCTGGCGGCCCCTCACCACCCCTTGGCCGCAACCCCCTGATGGCGGGGGCGCTGGTGAGCCTGGCCAATCCCTACTGGTTCCTGTGGTGGGCCACCATAGGCTCCACCTATGTAATCTGGGCGCTCAGCCTGGGTGCCGCCGGGCTGATACTCTTTTATTTGGGCCATATCCTGTCGGACCTATCCTGGTACAGCTTCGTGAGCCTGCTCATCTCTCGGGGGCGGCGGATGCTAAGCCCGCGGGTATACCAGGGACTGCTGCGGGGCTGCGGTGCCTTCCTGCTGGCCCTGGGCGGCTACTTCATCTACTCCGGGGTGAGCTTCCTGGCGTAATCTTCCGGCATCCGGCGAGTTTTCACGCCGCGCTCTCTACCGGGCAGTATGGCCGTTACGGGCCACTTTTTTTGGTTCGCCTCCAGGGGGCTTTGCCTCCCAGATATAGCCTTCGGGCGGGTGGGTGGGAGCAGAGAGGCTGAGCGGCGGGAACGCCGCTCAGCTTGACCTTTGTTTCCCCGGCTGATAATATTACAAATTACTTTCCGACAGAATAGCATGATGAAAGGGGCAGCTTGGCATCGGTTGAGGCAACGGCAACAACTCTGGAAAGGTTCTCCCGCTCCGTTAAGGAGCGCCATGAATACGCCCGGGCATGGAAGGAGCGCACCGGCGGCAAGGTGGTGGGCTACTTCTGCTCCTATGTCCCCGAGGAGGTGCTATACGCCCAGGGGGTGCTGACGGTAAGGGTGCTGGGCAGCCACGAGCCCCAAGACCTCACCGAGCGCCATATCTTCGGCATGTTCTGTCCTTACTCCAGGGATGTGCTGTTCCAGGGCCTCAGCGGCCGTTACGACTACTTGGACGGGCTGGTGTTCGCCCACTGCTGCCCCCATATCCGCCAGTCATACGAGAGCTGGCGACTCCACCGCCCCGTGGAGTTCAACCACCTGATGTGGGTGCCCTCCCTGGTGCAGAGCGAGCACGCCGTGCCCTTCTTTGAGGACGGGGTCCGCAAGCTGACCTCCGCCGCCGAGGAGTGGACAGACAATAAGGTTACCCCTGAGGCCCTGGAACAGGCTATATCCACCTACAACCTGAACCGCAGGCTGCTGGCGCAGCTATACGAATGGCGCAAGCCGGAGCCCCCCCTCATCACCGGCGCTCAGGCCATGGAGGTGGTGGTGTCCAGTACCGTTATGGACAAGGCCGAGCACAACCAGTGGCTGCAGGAGCTGCTGGCCAGCAAGCCGCCGGCCTCCGCTGGAGGGGTTCGGCTCTTGGCCCTGGGCAGCGAGAACGATGATACCGGCATCATAGAGCTACTGGAGTCCCTGGGAGCTTCGGTGGTCATAGAGGACAACTGCCTGGGCAACCGGTACTTCTGGGACGAGGTATCCCCGGATGGTGACGGGCTCCAAATGGTGGCCGCCCGCTATCTGGGGAAACCCCCCTGCCCGCAGCGGGACATCGGCCCCAGGGTGCGCGCCAACTACCTGTCAGCGCTGGCCAAGGAATACGATGTCCAGGGCGTAGTCTTCCTGCGTCAGAAGTTCTGCGATCCCCACGCCTACGAGGTGCCCATCCTCCAGCAGGTCTTCAAAGACCTGGGGTTACCCGCCCTAATCCTGGAGCTGGATGTCACCACACCCCACGGGCAGTACCGCACCCGGATTGAGGCCTTTATGGAGATGTTTGTTTAAGGAGGATGCCATGGCTATAGCCACCCGTTACCCCACCCGCCCGCTTGACTGCTGGGGAAAGCTGCGTGAGATACGGCGTAAGTACGCCGTGCACTCCTGGGATGTGAAGGAGCGCGGCGGCTTCGCCGTGGCCGCCCAGTTGCCGCTGATGCCAGTGGTGGCGGGCATAGGCGAGTTCGCCCGGCGCATCTACGGCCCCT
>JASLQE010000344.1 GCA_030744635.1 Dehalococcoidia bacterium
AGCGGGAGGTCAAATACTTCACCCGGGAGCTGGAGAACCTGGTCCGCTTCCTGGAGGAGGTCACCCACCGGAAGATGGACTGGGACCGGCTCAAGGAGGTGGTGAAGCTATCGGAGCAGTCTTTACAGTTACAACGGGAGATTAGCCAGCTAAGGAAGGCAGTCCCCGCCCCCATGCGGAGCCGTGGCTTCCTCCACAACTTTGCCGTAGACCAGTACTTGGCCGGGACCCCCGAGGCCGTTTCCTATATGGAGTGTGTCCGGGATGAGGTCAAGGCCAAAGTGGAGCAGGGGCAGGGCGCTATCCCGGAGGAGAAATACCGCATTCTAACCCTGTTCCTGCCTCCAATGTATTTGTGGAAGTTGGTGGACTGGATGGAGAGGGAACACGGCGCCGTAAGCGTTATGGAGCCCTATTGCTCCCACTGGGGGGAGGGGGAGTTGGATATAGACAAGCCCCTGGAGGCCCTGGCCCGTAAAAGCTTCTACCGCACTGTCTGCCGGCCCATGCATGGCCCGGCGTCCGAAGGCATCGTGGAGGATACAGTCCAGGATGCCACAGACTATAAGGCAGAAGGCGCCGTCTATTTCGCTCACATCGGCTGCCGCCAGGCCGATGGCTGCATCCGTATCCTCAAGGACGCCTTGAGGGAAGAAGTAGGCATCCCCATGCTGGTGGTAGACAATGACATCTGTGACCCGAGCTACGCCAGCGAGGACCTGTTCCACGACCAGCTTGAAGGCTTCTTTGAGATGCTGGACGAACGCAAGTAGTCCTGGTCCGCCGGTGGTACATCGCCTGGAGTTTGAGGGCATCTTGCCGGTGCGGGAGTATAACGAACTGATTGACACGACCCGGCACAAGGTGGGATGATAAATACGACTTGGCCTCAGGGTGATGAACAGGGTGTTCTAAAATGATTATGGGCGGTACAGAACGGCACATAGGGCGTCCGTCTCCAATACCGCAGGTCGGGGGTTCAAGCCCTCCCACCCCTGCCAGATAAGGAGGAGGTGTGTTTGTAGGGGTTGTCCTGATAGTGGTGGGGGCCACTGCCCTGGCCCAACGGTTCGATATCATCTCGGGCAGCGTATGGAGCTATATCTGGCCGACTATCATAATTATACTGGGGCTGCACATACTGTGGGGGCGGCGTGCCGGCCACCGTGGGGGCTGGATGTGTGGCCCTTCCTTCTATGATAAAGAGGGCCATAGCAAAAAGGGCAAATGATAGAGCCAATAGGCCGAGGTGGTGGAATCCGGTAGACACGCCATCTTGAGGGGGTGGTGGGCGAAAGCCCGTGGGGGTTCAAATCCCCCCCTCGGCACTTAATAAGGCGGCGTAGCCAAGTGGTCTAAGGCGAGGGTCTGCAAAACCCTTATTCACGGGTTCGAATCCCGTCGCCGCCTTTATGAGCATATTCTTCAAGTACGCCTTATCCCCATCAGCAAAAACTTTGAAAAGGCCTTTTGCTGGCGTCATAGCCGAAGGCCATCCGGCATCACCTGGCTTAGCTTAAAGACGGGGCCGTCCTTGCACACCAGTCTTATGCCATCCGTAGTCGGTATGGCGCAGCCGAAGCAGGCCCCGAAGCCGCAGCCCAACCTGACCTCAAGTGTCACTTGGACGGGCAGGGCAAGCCCTACCCCTACTTTCAGGGCGGGGAAGTCCGTCTTTTGAAGGGCACGGTACATCTCCACCGGCCCCGCGGCGAAGGCCTGGTCAAAGCCGCTGGGAAGCCCCTGGAGCAGGTCAGTTACCGTTCCATGATAGCCGAAGGTGCCGTCCTGGGTGGCAACGGACAACCGGGTGCCCGCGGGCAGCACAGCTTCAGGGTACATAGCGGTGGCGGTGTGGCAGCCGTATACCAGAACCACATCTCTATCTTCAGCCAGCGCCCTCTCCACCAGGAAATAAAGGGGGGCGATGCCCATGCCCCCAGCGATGAGGAGCAGCTTGCGGGAGCTATCCTCCACCCGGAAGCCCTGCCCCCGCGGCCCTAATATATCCACGATATCCCCCGGCTGGCGTTCACACAGCCAGCCGGTGCCCCGGCCCATCCGCCTCACCAGCAGGGCCACCCGTTCACCGTTCACACGGTGCACCGCCAGTGGGCGGCGCAGGGTAAGCCCCGGCCCGCAACCAACCATTACGAACTGCCCCGGTGTGGCCGTCTCCGCCACTTCGGGGGCCTCCAGCCACAGCAGGTACACGCCAGGCATAGGCTGCGTGTTGGAGGTAACATAGGCCTTGTGTCGGCTCACGCTTTTTCCTGCACCCCAGTCCCCAGGTACTCCCTGAGGGGCAGGACAGAGTAAGGGAAGCTGGAGTTGGCCAGGGCAGCCACCGTGGCCCGCGCCGTATCCAGGGAGGTGAAGCAGGGAATGCGTCTCTCCGTAGCAGCCCGGCGGATTTGAAAGCCGTCCTGAAGGGGTACCTGGCCGTGGGTGAGGGTATTGATAACCCCGTTCACCCGGCCCTCCCGGATGATATCCACCACATTGGGGTAGCCCTGGCTGAGCTTCTTGCTAATCATGGTCACCTCCAGGCCAGCGCCCTCAATCATGGCGGCAGTGCCCTCAGTGGCGAAAAGTTTATAGCCCAGCACGGCAAGCTGGTCTATGATGGGTCGGGACTCTTCTTTGTCGCGGTCGGCTAAGCTGACCAGTACGGCCCCCTGAGAG
>JASLQE010000345.1 GCA_030744635.1 Dehalococcoidia bacterium
GCTCGCCCAGCTCCATCTCCTGGCATTCCGCAGCCTTCAAGCGGCCGCTGTCGTCGCCGATAAAGCGCAGGGGGGTGCTCAGAGTACGGAAGACGATGCCTTCCTCCTTGGCGTGCTCCAGCTCCTCCCGGCGGGCGGGCATCTCGGCCTCACCGCGGCGGTAGACCAGTGTCACATTGCCTCCCAAGCGCAGGGCACAACGGGCAGCATCCATAGCCACATTGCCGCCACCCACCACCACCACCCTCCGCCCCCGGATTACCGGGGTATCGTAGTCCGGGAACAAATAGGCCTTCATCAGGTTGATACGGGTGAGGAACTCATTGGCGGAGAATATGCCCACCAGGTTCTCACCGGGCACCCCCAGGAACATGGGCAACCCGGCCCCGGTGGCGACAAAAAGCGCATCGGCGCCATTGGATAGCACCTCATCCACGGTAACGGTACGGCCCACCACCCAGTCCGTCCTCACCTCAACGCCCAGGGAGCAGATATAGTCCACCTCGGCAGCCACAATCTCCTTGGGCAGCCGGAACTGGGGTATGCCATACACCAGCACGCCACCGGGAAGGTGGAGGGCTTCATACAGGGATACCCGGTGTCCCATGCGGGCCAGGTCGGCGGCGGCGGTGAGGCCCGCGGGGCCGGAGCCCACCACGGCCACCCCCTTGCCCGAAGGCGGCGCTACCTGCGGCTTCATAAGGCCGTGGGCCAACTCCCAGTCAGCGGCAAACCGCTCCAGGGCCCCTATGGCCACCGGCGTGCCTTTCTTCCCCACCACGCAGCGTATTTCGCACTGTGTCTCCTGCGGGCACACCCGGCCACATACCCCGGGCAGGTTGTTGCGGTCCTTCAAGACCTGGGCCGCCCGTGCGGGGTCATCCTCCCGGATGGCCAGAATGAATCCGGGGATGTCTATGCCAGCGGGGCACCCGGGTACACACTGAGGCTTGGGACACTGTATGCAGCGGGTAGCCTCGGCGATGGCCTCAGCCGATGAATAGCCCAGGGCCACCTCGTCAAAATTTCGCTTGCGCTCCTCGGGCTTCTGCCGGGACAGGGGCACACGGTTAGGGTTTAGCTTGACCATACTTCTATCGCACCACCATTCTACCCTCTTTTCAAGCGGATTGGGGCGAAAGGT
>JASLQE010000346.1 GCA_030744635.1 Dehalococcoidia bacterium
TCCGGCAGGCCCAGGCTACCGGTAGGGGCCGTCTCATAGTGGAGGGCAAGGCGGAGGTGGACGGCCGCCAGATAATCATTACAGAGCTCCCCTACCTGACCAACAAGGCGGCCATGGTAGAGAGGATAGCCCTCCTCGTAAAGGAAAAACGCCTGGAGGGTGTTACCGAGGTGCGTGACGAGTCCGACCGACACGGCATGCGTGTGGTGGTGGAGCTGCGCCGTGAGAGCGCCGGACCCAGAATCATCAGCAGCCTGTACAGGCTTACCCAATTGCGCGCCAGCTACCATGTGAACTTTTTAGCCCTGGTGGACGGCCAACCCCGTGTCCTCTCCCTCAAAGATGCCCTCCAGCACCATATCGACTTCCGCTACATAGTCATCACACGGCGCTCCCAGTATGACCTGAAGCAAGCCCAGGACAGGGCCCACCTGGTAGAGGGGATCATAAAGGCTATCCATAACCTGGACGAGGTCATCAACCTCATCCGTAACTCGGCCTCTGCCGAAGCCGCCCGTGGCGAACTCATGGCCCGGTTCAGCCTTTCCCAAATCCAGGCCCAGGCCATCCTGGACATGCCGCTGCGCCGTCTGGCCGCACTGGAGCGGCACAAGATTGAGGAGGAGTACGCCGAGCTTCTGCGCACCATAGGCTATCTGGAGGACCTGCTGGCCAACCCACGCAAGATTTTCTACCTGGTGCAGGAGGAACTCCGGGGCCTCAAGGGCCGCTTCGGCGATACCCGCCGCACCCAGATAGGCGAAGAGGCGGAGGACAGGCCGCCCGAGGAGGACATACCTCACCAGCCAGTGATGGTCACCGTGGGCCAGCGGTACCTCAAGCTATTGGCGCCGGAGGTCTTCCGCACCCAGCGCCGGGGGGGCAAGGGGATGGCCGGCACCGGTATAGACGAAGGCCGCCTGATGCTCGTGGTTGACACCCACGATTATGTAATGTTCTTCTCCGATAGCGGCAAGGTGTTTACCCTGAAGGCCTACCAGCTTCCCCAGGAGTCTTCCCGTGGTGCCCGCGGCGCCCCCCTGCTTAATGTGTTGGAAAAGCTCACCCCCAGAGAGACCATCACCGCTGTGGCCGCCGTCCCCAGTTTCACACCGGAGGGGTACCTCATGCTGGTAACCCAGCGGGGAGCGGTGAAAAAGTCCCGACTGACCGATTTCAGCACCGTCCGTAGCAGTGGGCTTTTCTCTATGAGCCTCAAGGGCAAGGACGATATAGTCTGCGCCCGCCCCTTAACCGGGGACGAGGATATAGTAGTGGTGAGCCGGGGCGGTAAGGCCGTGCGGTTCCCCAGCGGCCCCCTGCGCACCGCCTCGCGAACCAGTGGCGGCGTCCGTGCCATGAGGCTGGAGCCGGAGGACAAGGTAGTGGGCATGGAACCGGTGAGCAGGGAAGGCTTTCTACTGCTCATCAGTTCCAAAGGCTTCGGCAAGCTGGTGCCCTTGGACCGCTTCCCCACCAAGGGGCGGGGAGGCAAAGGGGTTATCGCCATGAGCACCTCGGATAAGACCGGCCCTTTGGCTGCCGCCGCCACGGTCCTCCCCGGCCAGGACGTTGTCTTCCTCTCCGCACAGGGACAGGTGCTTCATACGCAAGTGAAGGAGATATCGGTACAGGGCCGCCATACACGGGGGGTTACCCTCATGACCCTGGATGAGGAAGACGAAGTGGTGACTTTCTTCGCCTTCTTCCGCCACGGGAAGATGCCCGCGGCGTAGGCCAGCGGACCTACCCCCGCTATACCAGTTCCCCCTGACCTTCATCCCTCTTTTCGTGGCCATAGACTCGGTGGGCGTGCTACCCTTTATTCTGCCCCTGCTTAATGGCGTTGAGGCTGGCCAGAGGCGTCGCATGATGCACTACGAACTACGCACTCCTCACCGCACTGGGCATCGGCATCGACTTTATGGCCATCGGCCAGTTCGTACTCATCGCACTGGGTATCACCGGCGATGATTTCCTTGTGGCCGGAGGCCTCCTACTGCTAACCCTCTCGGTCAAAGACATCGCTATCGGCAAGATGGTTGAGGGCACCGCTGGACGGGACCACGGGGCGGGCATAGTCCCCATCGGCACCCCGCTGGTGGCTGGCCCCGCCACCCTGACCACCCTCCTGCTGCTGGTGGACCAGTACTCGGCATTCATGGTGCTTATCTCTTTCGTGCTGAACATGGCCATCGCCTGGGCGGTCTTCCACCAGGCGGAACGAGTGACTGGTCTCCTGGGCCAGGGTGGGCAGCTTGCGGTTACCAAGATTGCCAGCCTGCTGCTGGCCGCCATCGCCGTCAGAATGATACGCCAGGGGATAACCGGCATCATCGCCCTCTGAGCCACCCGCGCGGCCCCGCCCCGGCCCACCTTTCGGGCCATACTCCGTTCGGACCGGGTGCGAACATCCCCTGAATTTCCCCAAGCTGCCCACAGAGGCTATAATAGTCCCCAGGAAGCAACGGGGGGAAATTATGTCATTCCGCAGGGACTGGTTCAGCACTATGCACCAGGAGATGGAGAGGCTTCTGGACGATTTCTCTCGCCGAAAGCCCCCCACCCATCAGTTCCGCCCCTCCGGGTGGGAACCGGCGGTGGATGTCACCGAGACCGATACCCATGTGAATGTGCTGGTGGAGCTGGCGGGGGTAAAGAAGCAACATGTAGAAATAGCGGTGGACCGCAACACCCTGCGGCTCAGAGGACGCCGACAGGAAGTCGCCCCAAACGCCAACCGTAGCTGCCACCGGCTGGAGATAATCTGGGGCCCTTTTGAAAGAGTGATCCCTCTGCCCGCCGCAGTGGTCCCGGAAGAAACCCAGGCCACTTTCAAAGATGGCATGCTGGAGGCTGTGCTCATCAAGGTCAAGCTGCGCTCGGTGCAGCTAATGGTTAGAGAGGTTTAGGGTACGACCATGGCAAAACGCAAGCAGACAAACGATACCCAGAAGGCCCCCATTCCCCGAGAGTTGCCCATTCTTCCCGCGGGGGACGCCGTGGCTTTCCCTGCCATCCTGATTCCGCTGGGAACTGCCAATGAGAAAGTGGTGAAGCTAATAGATGCCGCCTCATCCGGTGACCGGGTGGTGGGCATCTTCGCTCAGCGCCCCGGCACCGACACCCCCACGGCGGACAACCTCTACTCCATGGGCACGGCAGCCACCATCGTGCGCATGTTCAAGATGCCCGATGGCTCCATCCGGGCTTTCCTCCAGGGCCAGGCCCGTATCCGCATCACAAAGGTAACGAAAAAAGAGCCTTTTATCCGGGCTAAAGTAGAAGAAGTAGCCGAGACAGCCGCGGAAGGCCCGGAGATGGAAGCGCTTAGTAAAAACCTGGTGTACCTTTTCAGGAAGATAGTGGAGCTGGCCCCCAACCTCCCTGAAGAGCTCAGCATAGCCGTCGACAATATCTCCGGGCCCGGCCCGCTGGCCGATTTCGTCGCCGCTCACATCGGCATCAGCCTTGAGGAGTCCCAGCAACTGTTAGAGACCTTGGATGTAGTGGAGCGCCTCCACAAGCTCACGACCTTCATCAACCGGGAGCTGGAGGTCCTAGAGTTGGGCAGTAAAATACAGTCCCAGGCCAAGGAGGAGATTGGCAAGGCCCAACGGGAGTTCTACCTCCGGGAGCAGCTCAAGGCCATCCAGAAAGAGCTGGGGGATACCGATGAGCGCGCGGTCGAACTTGATGAGCTACGCAAGAAAATTGAGGAAGCAGGGATGCCCGAGGAGCCCAAAAAGGAGGCGGAGCGGGAGCTTGACCGTCTGAGCCGCATGTCCCCCGCCTCAGCGGAGTACTCGGTGGCCCGCACCTACCTGGACTGGGCCACCAGCCTACCCTGGAACAAGTCCACCGAGGATCGCCTGGATGTGGAAGAGGCCGCCAAGGTGCTGGACCACGACCACTATGACCTAGAAAAGGTAAAGGGCCGCATACTGGAGTATCTGGCGGTGAAGAAGCTCAAGCCGGACATGAAAGGGCCCATACTGTGCTTCGTGGGCCCACCGGGCACCGGCAAGACCTCCATGGGCCAGTCCATCGCCCGTGCCCTGGGCCGCAAGTTCTTCCGCATGTCCGTGGGCGGCACCAGGGATGAGGCCGATATAAGGGGCCACCGCCGCACCTATATCGGCGCCCTTCCCGGCCGTATAATCCAGGGGTTGAAGAGGGCCGAGTCCAACAACCCGGTGTTCATGCTGGATGAGATAGACAAGGTGGGGGCCGACTTCAGGGGCGACCCCTCCGCCGCCCTTCTGGAGGTGCTGGACCCGGCGCAGAACAACTCCTTCGTTGACCACTACCTGGATGTGCCCTTTGACCTCTCCCGGGTGATGTTCATCACCACGGCCAACATGGCAGACCCCATCATCCCAGCCCTCCGGGACCGCTTGGAGATACTGGAGCTATCAGGCTACACGGAGACTGAGAAACTCCACATCGCCAACCGCTACCTGCTCCCCCGCCAGCTCACCGAAAACGGCATTACCGAGGACGCCGCGGAAATAACTGCGGATGCCATCCTCACGATCGTGCGCCGCTACACCCGGGAGGCCGGGGTGAGGAACCTGGAGCGGGAGTTGGGTAGCATCTGCCGCAAGGTTGCCCGGGGGGTGGCCAGCGGGGAATCCGAGAAGGCCACCATCACAGAGGAGAACATCCATGAGTACCTGGGCACCCCCCGCCTCACCTACGAGCTGGTAGGGGAGGTGGACGAGGTGGGGGTGGCTACCGGCCTGGCCTGGACGCCCGCCGGCGGTGATATCCTCTTTGTGGAGGCTGCCCTGGTGCCCGGTAAAGGCAGTCTTACCCTTACGGGCAAGCTGGGGGATGTGATGCAGGAATCGGCCCGCGCCGGGCTTACCTACGCCCGCTCCAAGGCCAAGTCCCTGGCCTACGATGAGAAGTTCCTGGAGAAGACCGATGTGCACATCCATGTCCCTGCCGGCGCCATTCCCAAGGACGGCCCCTCTGCGGGAGTCACCATGACGGTGGCCCTCATCTCGGCCCTCACCGGCAGGCCGGTGAGGAAAGAGGTGGCCATGACCGGGGAGATGACCCTGCGGGGCAAGCTGCTTCCCGTGGGCGGCATCAAGGAAAAGGTCCTGGCAGCCCATCGGGCCGGGATAAAGAAAATAGTACTGCCCCAAGAGAACGAGAAGGACCTCTCTGATGTCCCACAGCAGGTGAGGGACGAGCTCAGCTTCACCCTGGCCGCTCACATCGATGATGTGCTCCCCGCAACCCTGGGTGAAAAGGCTAAAGCGCCCCCGGAGAAGACCGGTGTGACTGCTTGAAGCTCTTGCCCCCCCGGCAGGTGTAGTGGTGCGACAGGTAAGAACACCCTTAACGGGCTGGCCCAGTAATATCTTTGCAGGGGGGCCTTGCCCCCCTGCAAAGATATTACTGGGCGGGCGGGTGGGATAGAATAAACAACCGTAGGAGGCGATATGCAGCTTGTGTTCGTGCATGGCTCAGGGGGTGCGGGGGATGTCTGGCAGTACCAGCTTGATGCCTTCCCCGGCTCGGTGGCCCCCACCCTTCCCGGCCACCCCGATGGAGAGGTCATCGACACCATGGAGCGCTACGCCCTCTGGGTGCACGACTTCATCCAGGACAACGGCTACAGGGATGTGGTACTGGTGGGCCACTCCCTGGGTGGTGGCATCGCCCTTCAGTACGCCTTGGACTACCCCGGAGAGCTCAAGGCCATAGTCCCGGTGGGCAGCGGGGCCCGGCTGAGGGTGCATCCCGACTTCCTCAAGGAGTTGGAAGCCGCCATCGTGGGCGATTCCGGTCCCTGGTTCAAGAGACAGGAAGAGCGCACCGCCCTCATGGAGCCTTCCTTCCGGGAAAGCTTCCTTCAGAAGCGGAGGGCCGTCGGCCCCGCCGCCCAGCTTAACGACCTCCGCACCTGCGACAGGTTCGATGTCATTGCCCGGCTAGGGGAGATAAAGCTGCCCGTGCTTCTAATCTGCGGCATCGAGGATGTCATGACCCCCGTGAAGTACCACCAGTTCCTGGCGGAGAGCCTACCCGGT
>JASLQE010000347.1 GCA_030744635.1 Dehalococcoidia bacterium
ATCAGGCGCTACGGGCCTGGGAACATACCTACAACACCATCCGCCCTCATCAGGCCCTGGGCTACCTTACCCCGCAACAGTATCTGCTACAATGCCAGCAGGAAAGGAGGATGTGTCACTAATGTACTGAACGAGTACACAGGCTTGACTTGGTGTACACCTCGGGGGTAATATGAGGGTGTCCTCACCAGGGACGGTAGCTAATTAGGAGGCGGGCACCATGACGTATCTGTTGGCGTCTGCCCTGGTGGTAGGGGGAGTGGCAGTAGGCTTCATTGCCTTCTGGTTGGTGGGCCAGCGGAATCGCGGGCTTGCCCGGCAGGAAGCTGAGAGGATTTTAAGCGAAGCCAAAGCCAAGCAAAAGGAGCTCATACTTGAGGCCAGGGATGAAGCCCTGCGCCAGAGAGCAGCAGCGGAATCAGAATACCGGGAAAGGCGCACCGAGCTCCAGCGGCTGGAGCGCCGGGTTTCTCAGAAAGAAGAGAACCTGGAGCGAAGGCTGGAGGCTTTAGAGAAGCGTGACCGCTCCCTTGCCGCCAGGGACAAGGACTTAGAGGGCCGACACCAGGAGGTGGCGGCCATACTCAACAAGCAACGGGCCGAGTTGGAGGCTATAGGTGGCCTCACCAGCGGCGAGGCCAAAGAGTTGCTCTTACAGCGGGTGGAGGAAGAGGTGAAGGAGGATGCCGCTCGCCGTGCCAGGGAGTGGGAGGCCAGGATTCTGGAGGAGGCAGCGACGCGTGCTCGCAAGGTGCTGGCGGAGGCGGTCCAGAGGTACGCCGCCGATGTGGTCACCGAGACCACCGTAAGCGTGGTCCCCCTGCCCAGTGACGATATGAAGGGGCGTCTCATAGGCCGTGAGGGGCGGAACATCCGGGCGCTGGAACAGGCCACTGGGGTGGACCTTATCATAGACGATACACCGGAAGTGGTCACTCTTTCCAGCTTTGACCCCGTGCGGCGGGAAGTAGCCCGTCAGGCCCTTTCCAAACTTATTCTGGACGGACGGATTCACCCTGCCCGTATTGAGGAAATAGTGGAGAAGGCCCGGGCGGATGTTGACCAGACCATCATCAAGGCCGGGGAAGAGGCCGCTATTTATATCGGCCTTCCCGGGCTGCACCCGGAGCTTATCAAGCTCCTGGGCCGGCTGAAGTACCGTACCAGCTACGGCCAGAATGTGCTCAACCACAGCATTGAGGTGGCCTCGGTTGCCAGTGTCATTGCCACGGAACTGGGCGCAAATGTGAATATGGCCAAGAAATCAGGGCTGCTACACGATATAGGCAAGGCGATTGACCATGAAGTGGAGGGCACTCACGCCCTGCTTGGAGCACAGCTTGTGGAGCAGTGGGATAAATCACCCGTGGTGGCACAGGCCATCGCCCAGCACCATGGGGAGTCCGATATCACCACGGTGGAGGGCTTCATAGTGGCCGCCGCCGATGCGGTAAGCGGGGCGCGACCCGGTGCCCGGGGTGAGATGGTGGAGCACTACTTGAAGCGGCTCCAG
>JASLQE010000348.1 GCA_030744635.1 Dehalococcoidia bacterium
AGCCGCGGTGACCGCGGCCGCATCCTTGACCACCGCATCGCTCCCGGCGCTTCTGGCACCCTCGGCTGCAGCCTCTGCCAGCTTCTGGCATTTACCGGTGAAGGAATGGTAAACCACTAACACTTTTGACATATAGCCTCCTTTGGATACGGAGTTAGCCGGCCATTTCAAAGGACGAATTTAAGGCTGGGACAGTCCTGGGGGCACTTCGGGGCAGAGCAGGTGGTGCACCCGCCCACATGGGCCAGTGCCTCGTCCACCTCGGCCTGTAGCCGGGCCATCTCGGCCATCTGCTCTTCGGCCCGGGCCTTTTGGAGCTGCAGGAGTTCCAGGGTGCGCCCCACCCGCTGGCGGCGACCCTGGGGTGGTTCCAGCCCCAGGGTCATCTTTATCTCCTCTATGCGCAGCCCCAGGGCCTTGAGGCGGCGGATGAAGCGGAGCCGGGTTACATCCCTCTGGCCGTAGAGCCGGATACCGCCGGAGGTGAAGCCGGCGGGGGGCAGCAGGCCTATTTCCCCATAGTACCGCACGGTGCGGACGCTCACCTGCGCCTGTTTGGCCACCTCCCCTATTTGAAGCAGATCGCTGGTTATGACCGGGCCTCCCACCCGTCTACCCGGTAGACGGAAAACCTTGTGTTGCCGTAATGTAACAAACAGTAAGGTAATTGTAAAGCCCTTACGTAACGGAAATTAGTCCCTGCGCTGGCTCGGAAAGCGATTGGCTGAATGGTGCCGCTGAGGCCCTTGCCAGTTACATGTGCAGGAAAAAGTGGATAGTTATAAGCGGCCCACCGCGTAGTTGACGGCTAACAGGGCGATGCCGAGAAGAAACAGGGCGGTGTAGGTGCGGAATACATGGGGCACAAACCATCCCGGGAAGAACATGTCCGTCACCCGGCCCGTCTCATCACCCCATCTCTTCGCCAGGTTGGTTAGCGGGCACTCCCAGCCGTTGGCAACCAGCACCAGCCCCTCCAACACCACGGCCCCTATTGCCAGATAGAGCACCCATCCGTGGTTACCCCTTATGGCGGAGTAGAGAACATAACCTATGCTGGCCGAGAAAAGGAAGAATATGGCCGTGTGGGCCGCTTTGACGAGGAATATCTTTTGCCGGTTGTTTCTTGTCAGAGACATTTCCAATAGCTTGTAGGTTCAGCCCTTTGGTTACTGCTTCCTATAGTCTACCATGTACTAAGTGAGCTACAGGAGGTGCTGGGAAAAGAAGCGGGCGATGCGGCTGCTTAGCACCCCCTCGTATCCCCCCCAGAAGTGGTCGGCCCCGCTAACGCTCTCCCATTCCGCTACACCGAGCATTCCCCGGAGCAGGCCCTCTAACTCACCACCATGGGAAAAGAGGTCGGCATCGCCGGATACCAGCAGCTTGGGGCCGGTGAACCCTTTGATGGCATCCTCCTCCAGCCCCTGCAGGGGCAGGGATACCAGAGCCAGGGCCTTCAGTTCCGCATTACCGGTGGCCGTCCGGAGGGCCACCCCGGCGCCGAAGGAGTAGCCGCACAGCCCCAGATGGGCGGGGTCCACACCGGGCTGGGAGCCTATATATGACAGGGCGGCGGCGATATCATCGGCCTCACCCTCGCCTGAGTCGTAGCTGCCCTGGCTCCCCTCCACGCCCCGGAAGTTGAAGCGCAGGGCGGCGATGTTGGTTTCGGTCAGGGCCAGGCACACGGAGTAGACTACATTGTTGTTCATACTGCCCCCGTAAAGGGGATGTGGATGGCAAACCACCACCGCGGGGAAGGGGCCTTGGCCCTGCGGCAGGTGCCATTCCCCCTCCAGGTTTAGCTCGCCAGAGGGGAAGCTCATCTGGCCCTCCCGTATCATAGTGGGTCCTCTCCCCCTATGCGGTCAAACTCATTACCACAGCCCTTACAGGCGTACTCGGTCTTCATTACTTCTCCTTAGCCAGGCTGTTTGCAATCATCCTTTTTCCCTCCACCTTCTTCTCGCCACTCTACCTCTATCCTTTCGTAGAGCGTAGTAGCATGAATTTCCACCTCATGTCCTCTTGCCTCTCGATAAAGCTTCCACAACCTCTTTTGCCTCCGGGGAGTTGACAATGATTGTCGTTATTGGCGTTGAGTGCGGTTCAGCTTTCACTTCTATCTTCTGAATCTTCTTGTTCTTCAAACGGAAGTGTAGTTTTGCCTTGTCCTGGTCATCTTTGACCCCACACCAGACTTCTCCATCAAAGTTGTCTAAGTCATAAGAATCAAGTAAGCGTAGCGTCTCCTGTTTCTTATGGAATGGGCAATCAATCGGGATTCCTTTACTCGCCATTCCATCCCTCTTTTTACTGGCACTTGACGATGGCCCTCTGGGGGCAGGCGGCTAGGCACAGAAAGCACCCCTGGCAAAACTGGGGGTTGGTGATGATGGGCACCTCTCCCAGGGCCTCCTGTCGCAGCACCCTGCGCTTACATAGTGGAAGGGCGGCACAGACGCTGCTATCGCGCTGCCGGGGGTTACATCTCCCAGCATCCACACACGCCACCGGTTTGGGCATGGCTATCTGTATCTCTGCACTTCAAAGCAGTATATATCAACGGGGTCCTGAGGGGAGATGCCCGCCTTGTGTGAGCATATGAGTATCTGCTCCTCCACGGTATCTATACCCTCCAGGTCAGGCAGCAGCAGCCCCCTTTTCCCTTTATGCTCCACTATGATGCCGTAGCGTTTGGGGTCCAGCGTATCTCTATCGGTCACCTTTTGCGGCCGGGTAAGGACATCCACGCTGTAGCACAGGTACGGCAGTTCCTCAACAGACACGGGATAGAAGCGGGGGTCCTGGGTGGCGGCACTGACGGCGTTGGCGATGGTCTCCAGGGCCACATTCTCCCGTGCCGGGTCATAGGTGCCGATACAGCCCCTTAGCTCCCCGAACTTCTTGATAGACACAAAGACGGGCGCCCGCTCCTTCATCTCCGGGGTGAGCTCGCCGGGCTTGAGCGTTTTGCCCTCCCTGACATATCGCTCTATCGTCTCCCTGGCCAGGCTGACGATGGGGTGCGGCTGCCGCGGCCCTTTGACCGGCAGAGAGGCCACCATGTAGCCGACACCAAAGGGCCCTTCGTAGGAATGCACCTGTGGGGTCACCTCCAGGGCCTCCAAAGCCCCCAGCAGGATAACGATGGAGCGCAGACCACACTCCCCCGCCCGTTCCACCAGCACGGGGTTGAGGTTGAGCAGGACATCATGGTCCATCTCCCGCACGGCCCGGACCACATGCTGGTCAAACACCTGGCCCTCCGGGTCATAGCCCGAGGGGGCGGACTGGGTGAGGCGGTGTGACAGGTCGCCGCTGGCGATGACGGCCACCCTCTTACCGGTCCTCTCCGCTGCCAGCCTCAGGGCCTGGCCCAAGGCGAAGTGGTAAGGGAGAGGCAGGTAAGAGAAGGTCATGGGCACCACAGGTATTCCCCTGGCCTTTGCTCCCAGAAAGTACATGGGCACAATAGACCCGTGGTCAAGCTGGTATTCTTTGTCGTCGATGCTCTTGACAGGGATATGGGCCGTCGCCGCCTCTTGTTGGAGGGCGGCCACCAGTTCTAGGTCATTCCTGTAGGCCGTCTGCGGAAGGGAGGAGCCCCACTGGCGCATGTTACCCGCACAACCGGTGGCGGTGAGGACTCCCATAGCATCACCGTGCCCCCGGCCGTGGGGGCTGATGACTACCAGCGTCTGGGGGTCAGCCTCAGCCAACTCATCGGCCAGCCGGTTCATGGCATCCGTGGTGGCCTGAATAGCCTTTTCCTGGCCGTGACCCACATCGGGGATGAGGAGGGGTGGGTGAGGGGCCACGCAACCAAACACTATGCCCATGGCATACCTCCGATGCTTTCCAACTCAGGCCGGGGCTTTCCTGGCGGTGCTGTTACGCACCCCGGCCTCAGCACCACAACGGGAACATGCGGAGCCTTTAAGCCCCTGCACCCGGGTATCGTAGCCGTAGCGTTTTATCAGAAGCTGACCGCAGGAGTAGCAATGTGTGCTCTCCGAGCCATGGCCCGGCACATTCCCCACATAGACGAAGCGTAATCCCTCCTCCCGTCCAATCCGCCCTGCCGTTTCCAGGGTCTCCACCGGAGTAGGAGGCAGGCGGGTGAGCCGGTACTGAGGGTGGAAACGGGTAACATGCCATGGGGTCAGCTCCCCGAGCTCCTCCCTGACCCAGTGGGCTATACCCCGAAGCTGCTCCTCGTCATCGTTCATCGTGGGGATGACATTGGTCACCACTTCTACATGCATATCCCATTTGGTCTTGGCCCGCCGGGCGGCCTCCAGCACCTCCCGCCACCTCACCACGCGTGCCAGGTCCCGATAAAGGGAATCGGAGAAGCCCTTGATATCCACGCGGAAGGCATCCAGGTAGGGGCCGATTTCGTCCAGCGCCTCCGTCGTGATAAAGCCGTTGGTAACATACACTGTGTAAAGCCCCTGTTGTCGGGCCAGCCGGGCACAATCGTAAGTATATTCGAACCATATGGTGGGCTCGTTATAGGTCCATGAGAGTCCAGCGCAGCCGTGACGCCGGGCCAGCTCAACCGCAACATCCGGGGCCAGCAACTGGGAAGGGCCACCACCCCTCGGCTCGGTGCAGGAGATACTCCAGTTTTGGCAGTGGATACAGTGGAAGTTGCATCCATAGCTACCCAGAGAGAAGCACTGCGTGGCGGGGTAGAAATGGAACAGCGGCTTCTTCTCTATGGGGTCCGCGGCTATGGAGGATACCAGCCCGTAGTTGAGGGAATAGAGCACGCCGTCCCGGTTGTGGCGCATACGGCATACCCCCAGTTTACCGGGGCCTATGTCGCAGCGCCAGGGGCAGACATGGCAGCGTACCCGGGAACCGGACAGCGGCTCGTACAGCTTGGCCTCTATCAGGTCAGATGTGGTCATCCCTTATATTTTATCATGGTTCTGCTTCCTGCCCCAAAAGCCCGCACTACTGGGGTTGTTTAGCAAGCATCGCTTATCCTATCCTATTCGGGCCAATTACCGGCCCGCCCGCCCAATCGCCCACTCGAAAGTATCTACTGGATGACTGCGTGGGCAAAAGGTAAGGGGTGGGTGGGGTGGAGAGGGAGTGGTATATGTGGTGCAGCAGCTATCGCACCAGACCGGACGAGGAGGGCCACAGTGAAGGACGAGATGTATTTTGAGGACTTCAAGGTGGGCGACATGTTCAGACTACCGTCCCGCACCATGACGGATGCCCACTATATGTTCTTCGCCGGTATGACCGGGGATAATCACCCCATCCACTATGATGAGGAGTACTGCAAGCGGATGGGGTTCGGTGGCCGGTTGGCCTACGGACTGCTGCTGGCGGGGATGACGGCCCTGGGGGCATCCAGCCTTTCCGCGCCCATGGAGAACTCGGTGGTGGCCTTTGTGGAGCAGTCCTCCCGGTTCCTGAAGCCGGTGTTCATAGGCGATACCCTGAGCGCGGTGCATGAGATGGCGGAGGTGAAATCCAAGCGTACCACAGGTGTGGTGAAGATGAAAGTCACCATGACCAACCAGCGGGGAGAGGTGGTATTGGAAGGCTCCCACACCTACCTGTTCAAGCGCTGGGAGGCCGGGCAGAAGTAGCCCGACCCTGGCCTGTCAGGGTTGGGGTGGTGGGGGCACGGGCTTTTCCAGGGCGCTGCGCCACATGGTTATGTCGCCAACCTCTTCCCGGGTGCTACGCAGCGTGTTGACCGGGAGGTCCATGTCCGGATAGCCGATAGCCAGGGCCACAAGTACCCTCTTAGACGCCGGAATACCGGCGATGTCTCTGATAACATCCGGGTAGTTGACCGCTGCTCGCTGGATGCAGGTGCCCAGGCTGAAATGCAGGGCTGCCAGGGCGATGGTCTGGGTGACCAGGCCGGCCTCAAAAACATCGGTGATATCAGGGGCCTCCTTATCGGCACAAACCAGGATGGCCGCCGGCGCGTCAAAGAACCTCAGCCCCGTCTTGGTCCAGTCCACCCTCTTGTCCCGGTCCTCCCGGCCTATCCCCAAGAGCCGGAATATCTCCCTGCCCAGGGTCACCTGGCGCTCCCGATAGGCTCCAGTGAGGGCGGGGACTCCCATGTCCGGGTGGGGTTCTACCTTCTGGTCCATCTGCTCCACATTGGCCTGCTTCACGGCCTCCAGGGCCTCCCCGGTGAGCACCACGAACTCCCAGGACTGAGCGTTGACCCCCGAGGGAGACCAACGGCCGATGTCCAGCAGCTCCTCCAGCACACTTTGCGGTATGGGGTCCGGCTTGAACCCCCTTATACTCTTCCGTGCCTTGATGGCTTCAACCAGGTCCATAGTTTCCTCCTATATAATAAAGTCAGTATCTTGCATATGGCTTACGGAATCCAGCAGAACGCCCAAGATTACCATCAAAGACGTATTTGTTTAGGCTGGCGAGGATTCGATCCGATTTTTCCTCGCCTCCACAGCAGGATGGCTCTCTTGCAACCGTTAGTACCCCTGCTTTGCTAATAAGCCCTCGTATGAAGCTTTGCCTATTCCTTCCATTTGTAGTGAAGTATTCCGAAATCGCTGGCAGTACCCAGCGATGGTTGTCATAAAGCACCACAGGCTTCTTCCCCAGTGATGAAACCCGGTAAGTGTTTAACTGTGCAATTCCTAGGAGGAGTAGTGTTTTTGACATTTCACACCACGGCGTTATCAGACGACGTCACTTGGCCAAAAACCTGTATTGGCCTCCAGCTTTGCTCATTCGTTCAGCCAGGGCATCATGGACCTTAGCTCTTTGCCCACTTCCTCTATGGGGTGTTCCCGCTCCAGCTTTCGCAGCAGGTTGAAGCCGGGGCGTCCGGTCTGGTTTTCGGTTATCCACTGTCGGGCGAAGGAGCCGTCCCGCACCGCATCCAGCACCGCCTGCATGTTCTCCCGCACGCAATCGTCAATCACCTGGGGGCCCATGGAGTAATCGCCGTACTCGGCGGTGTCGGATACGGACTGGCGCATGAGGGTAAGGCCGCCCTTCTGGATGAGGTCCACGATTAGCTTGAGCTCGTGCAGGCACTCGAAGTAGGCCACCTCCGGTTGGTACCCGGCCTCCACCAGGGTCTCAAACCCGGCTTTGACGAGGGCGGAGACGCCGCCGCAGAGCACAGCCTGCTCCCCGAAGAGGTCGGTCTCCGTCTCCTCCGCGAAGGTGGTCTCCAGGACTCCGGCCCGGGTGCAACCCAGCGCCCGTCCATATGCCAGTGCCGTCTGCAGGGCTTTTCCGGTGGCATCCTGGTGCACAGCCACCAGGGCGGGCACGCCGATGCCCTGTGTGTAGAACTGGCGCAGGATGGGCCCCGGTGATTTGGGAGCTATCATACTCACATCCACTCCGGGGGGAGGCACTATCTGTGAGTAGTGGATGTTGAAGCCGTGGGCGAACATGAGGGTCTTACCCCGGTCCATGTGCGGTTCGATGAAGCAGTAGTAAAGGTCTTTCTGAGCGTGGTCGGGCACCAAAATGATGACAATATTTGCCTCTTCGGCGGCCTCCTCGGGAACGAGCACCTGAAGCCCGGCGGCCTCCGCTTTGTCCCAGGAGGGTCCGGCCCTGAGGCCCACCACCACATTGACCCCGCTCTCCTTCAGGTTCAAAGCATGTGCATGTCCCTGACTGCCGTAGCCCATAATCGCTATCGTATTGCCATCCAGGAGACGGGGATCGGCATCGGAATCATAATAAACTTTGGCCATGGTTACTCCTTTCCCTTTTTGGTCCGAGGGCCCCTGTGCACCACCAGGGGGGATGCGCCACCCCTGGTAAGGGCAATAACACCGGTGCGGGCAATCTCTTTGATGTTGTAGCCCCGGAGCAGGCCCAGGAACGAATCGATTTTCTCTTCATCGCCAGTAATCTCTATTGCCAGTGAGTCACCGGAAACATCCACGATGGACGCCCGGAAGACGTTGGTAATCTGTATGATTTCGCTCCGGCGTTCAGAGGTGGCCTTGACTCTTACCAGGGCCAGCTCCCGGGCCACCACGCTGTCATCGTAGAGATCGGCCACCTTGACCACATCCACCAGCTTCTCCAACTGCTTGCGCACCTGCTCCACCCGCGCCTGGGTGCCAAGGACCTGGATGGTCATGCGGGAGAGGTGGGGGGTCTCGGCGGCCCCCACGGCAATCTTCTCAATATTGAAGCCCCGGCGACGGAATAGGCTGGAGACACGGCTCATGACTCCAGGCCTGTCCACCACCAGGGCCACCAAGATGTGTTTCTCAGTGGATACCAGCACTTCAGCTTCCTTCGGTCTTGCGGTAAGCCCCTTTGGTGGGGGGTTTGATATAGAAGTTTACCTTAGAGGCAAATACGGATACCTCGCGTTGCCCCAGGGTACCACAGGTAGGGCAGGGGGTGGGGTCATCTATCTGGCTCATGCGTCGCATGACCTCAAACTCCTTCTGGCACTTGGTGCAGAAGAACTCATATATAGGCATCGTCACCTCCTGTGGTGGGTTTATATCAACTCTACCACAGGATTATAGCCACATTCATCTTGGGGGACAAGCCAGCGGCTTATTTCCCATGATGCTCTGTGCTCTTGACAACCGGTGTACGCCGTGCGATATGGGGGGTGCTATCGGTAGTCTCAGGAAAAGAGAGAAGGAGGTAGCCATGCAGCAGGGGATTGCCAAGGGTGATGTTCTGTCAAGGATTGCTGGGATTGCGTTTATTGTGGGAGGCGTCCTGCTGATAGTCGGCAACATTCTGCACCCCCGGGTGAGCGACCCCAGCAACATGCAGGCGTTGATTCAGAGCATTGCCGGCAACACGGGCGGACTCTGGGAGCTGGACCACCTGCTCCTTGCCGCTGGGATTTGGGGCCTCATGATAGGGGTAGTGGGGGTCTAACGCTCCATCTCCACCGGAGCCGCCGCTGTCTGGGCCCGTCTGGGCTTCTACGGCGTGATTGTGGGCACCACACTATGGTCGGTCCTGTTCGCCCTGGAGGGGCTGGGGCTGGCCGCCGTGGTGGGCGAGAGGGCCAAGGCCTCTAGGGCCGAAAAGGCCACCTTATTCCTGGTGGCGTCCTCCCTAAGTCATGTTTTTACGGGCATGTTCAGCATGACAATCATCGCATATTGGCTGGCTCTGACCTTTGTAGGTATTGGGATGGCTCTGGGCACGGCGTACCCCAAATGGCTGGGCTGGGTGCTCATCGTTCGGGCTTAGCCACCGTGGCGGCGGTAGGGTTTCCGCAGGCCTTGACCGTGCAGAGCCAGACTCTCCAGTTCCTGTTCGCAGCCCTCTCCATATTGAGTACCCTGTGGGTACTGGTGATTGGAATCTGGATTACCTGCAAGGCGTGGTAGAGGCCGGCAAGGCCGATTCAAAACAATAAAGGGGCTGTTCTGAAGGGCGGGGCGGCCATCGGCTGGAAGCAGCTTGGTTCGACTGGCCGAGCACCTGTGCCTCCTTCCCCGGTGCAGGTCCGGGGTAGCCCTTCCTCACCGTCCTGGTGTATCCTGTATCCTCGTATGTGGCCTCGTGTCTTCCACTCTCCTTTGGGTGACATAATTTTTGGGGCAGCGATACTTTTGGGGGCAGCAATAATCATGAGGCAGTTCTGAGTCTTGCCATGCCGGAAGCGTTAGTATATACTTTAGTGCTTGGAAAGTCCCAAGAACATGACCAAATTGGAGTGAGGAGGGTTCTGTGGAGCATACCGCTCAACTTCGGTGCCTGAAGTGCAAAGAGGGGGACCTGGTACCCCTGTCAGACTACGGAAGCCAGGGGGCTGCCGTGCACTATAAGGCCTGGGTATGTACTAATCCGGATTGCGGTTTCAACCTCAAAATTAGGAACGGTGACATCTATCTGAACGAGCCTATTATCGCCGGCGGGATGCACACGGCGCGCCCGCGGTAGATGGGGCCAGCAGCCCCGTAGAGCCGGCGCAACCTTTGCCTGCTTTATGGCGGTGGCTACCCGAAAGGGTGGCTGACCTGTTCTTCCCCAGAAGGTGCATTATCTGTGGACGGAGCGGGGACTATTTGTGTCCTGGTTGTATCGCTACTCTACTCCGGTTGCTCCCACCACTGTGCCCAGGGTGCGGCCTGCCGATTTCGGTGGAGCCGTGTCCTGCGTGCAGACAGAGAAAGCCGGAGATAGATGGGATTTACGCACCGTTTCGGTTTGAAGGTCCCGCCCGTCAGGCGGTGCATCTCCTCAAGTACCAGAACATAAAGGCCCTGGCCCTCACGCTGGCTGGCTTTATGGCGAGTCACATCCGCTTGCACCCACTGCCTGTAGAGGCGATAGTGCCCGTGCCCCTGCACCGGGCCCGGATGAGACGCCGAGGGTACAACCAGGCGGAGTTACTGGCATATGTCTTGGGGCAAGGCCTGGGACTGCCTGTAAATCCTGGATGGCTGGAGCGGGACCTACCGGGATATCCCCAGGCGCCCCGTACCACCAGCCGTGAAGAGCGCTGGCGGAATGCCACCGGTGCGTTCAGGGCAAAGGAGGCCATGCCTGCCAAGCGTGTGCTCCTGGTGGACGATGTATGCACCACCGGGGCCACCTTGAGCTCCTTCGCTGTAGCCTTGAAGGGGGCTGGGGCGGTACAGGTGTGGGGATTGACCTTGGCCAGGGAAATCTGATACATAGGCCATGTGAGGAAAAAATGGAAATAACCATCACCGGCAAGAATGTGGAGGTCTCCGGCCAAATCCAGGACTACATTGAGAGCAAGCTTAAAAAGCTGGTGAACCACCTCCCCACCCTCAATGAGTTCAATGTAGAGGTAGGCCAGGAGCGGACCAGGTCGCCAGAGCACCGCTTTGTGGTCCAGGTAACAATGAACAGCGCCGGCACTTTGCTAAGGGGTGAGAGCCGGGCGGTGAATGTGCTAAGCGCTATTGACGAGGTCGCCAGGGTCATGGCCCGTCAGGCAGAGCGCTTCAAGGGGCAGTTTTACGACAAGGGCAAAGGTGTTTCACTGCGCCATATGGCCCCGGAGCCGGAACTCCCTGAAATAGCCAGAGTGAAGCGGTTCCCCGTGGCACCCCTGATCCCGGAAGAAGCCGCCGAGCAGATGGAGATGCTGGGCCATAACTTCTTCCTGTTCTTGAACCCGGCTTCCAATAGGGTGAACCTGATTTATCGCCGCCAGAATGGCAGCTATGGGCTCATAGAGCCTGTCGTGTCTTGAAGCCCCACCGCATATACTTATCTCGGGGCGCTCGGATACCGCTGCGGCGAGGGGATAGAGTGCAGCATTGACCGACTCGGGACACGGTTCCTCAAATAACCCGCACCGCTCATCCGTGCCTCAGTCCGGTGTGTCCGGTGAGGATGCCCTGTATACCAGGCTGTCCCTTCAGGATCCGGAGCTGGTCGGGTTATTGAGGGAGGAGCACCAGAGGCAGCGGGAGACTCTGGACCTCATCGCCGCAGAGAACCACGCTGGCCTCGCTATACTGGAGGTCCAGGGTTCTGTGCTGACCAACAAGTACGCGGAGGGCTACCCCGGCAGCCGCTACTATGCAGGCTGCGGAGTCATCGACCAGGTGGAGACCCTGGCCTGCCGGCGGGCATGTGTACTCTACGGAGCGGAACATGCCAATGTACAGCCCCATAGCGGCGCCCAGGCCAATATGGCCGTCTACCAAGCCCTTCTGCAACCCGGCGATACTGTGATGGCCATGCGTCTGACCCACGGCGGACACCTTACCCACGGCGCACCGGTGAACTTCTCCGGCCACCTGTACAAGTTCGTAAGCTACGGTGTGGAGTCCCAGACCGAGCTCCTGGACTATGATATGGTGGAGAAGCTGGCCCGGGAGCACATGCCACGGCTTATTGTCGCCGGGGCCAGCAGCTACCCCCGGACCATAGACTTCGCCCATTTTGCCACCATCAGCCAGGCGGTGGGTGCCCGGCTATCGGTAGACATGGCACACCTGGCCGGCCTCATAGCGGCGGGGGTGCACCCCTCGCCGGTACCCCATGCCGATGTGGTAACCTCCACTAGCCACAAGACACTGCGAGGTC
>JASLQE010000349.1 GCA_030744635.1 Dehalococcoidia bacterium
CACCGGCAGGGCACCGACGGCGTATATATACTCCTCGGGCACATAGGTACACAGGTAGCCCACCACCTTACCCCCGGTGCGCTCCTTCCACTGGCGAGCGCAGGAGTGGCGGTCAGCGGTTACCTGAGAGAACTTATCCCAAACGCTCATAACCTTCCTCTCCTGAAAAGGCGCATCCGAATATTGTAGCTTAGATAGGCACCCCGGGTCAAAACGCCGGCCCTCAGGCCGGTTACCCCGGTTACCAATGATTGTCCTCCCTTCCCGATAGTCACCCCGGGGTGGATAGGCCCCCCCCGGGCGGACGTGACATGGACGGCTAATAGAAAGTGGCGCTCCCATCCTATCGGTATGGAGGCCAACACTCCCGCACTGAGGCCCAGCCTCCCCCACCAGGCCTGGCAAGACCCGGTCCACTGGTTCATGGCGTGACTGCATACATGCCGCTCAGTTTGTGGCAGATAGCCTCGGCACCGGCAATGGTCTCCCGGACGACCTTCTCCGCCATCAGGATACCCCTCACCAGCCCCGCCCCCTGACCGGAGGCTATGCTGATGAAATACGGGTTCCGGGCCTCCTTCTTCCGGCGCAGGTCCACCACCTGTGGCCAGAACTCCTCCCGCGGTGTCCCTGCCTCCAATGCCCGTAGTATGCCTTCCAGGTGTGGGCTGCGCAGCACCCGGGTGGTCTTGCCCGTGAAGACCTCGGTGACCACACTATCCTCGTCACCAGCCTCCAGGACCCTCCGCTTCACCTCCGGTGAGGAATCACACTCCACCGTAGCCACGAAGCGGGTGCCCATCGGATGCCACAGGCCCCCAGGAACAGGACGGCCACCAGACCCCGCCCATCGGCGATACCACCTGCCGCCACAACGGGTATCTTCACGACATCCACCACCTGTGGCACCAAGGGGAGGGTGGCCACGCGGCCCACATGGCCCCCCGCCTCACTGCCCGAGGCCACCACCACATCCACGCCCTCCGTCTCCATGCGCCGGGCGTGTCTTACCGTGGGCACCACCGCAATCACCCTCACCCCGTGTTGCTTGAGAAAGGATACTATGGGCTGCCGGGGGTCAGCCCGGCCGGTGGTGACTACACCCACCCCCTCCTCCACTATCACATCGGCACGGGTGCGAGCAAAGCTGGGCCCGATGGGTGTTATGTTGATCCCGAAGGGGCGGGGGGTAAGCTCCCGGGTACGCCGTATGTTAATTCGTAGCTGCTCCAGCGGCACTCCCCAGGTGGGCAATACTCCCAGCCCCCCGGAATTGGAGACAGCCGCCACCAGGGCCGGGCTGCCCACACCACCCAATGCGCCCTGGATGATGGGGTGCCGGATGCTGGCCATCCGGCACAGCTCGGTATGGAAAGGGCCGGTGTCACGATTTGCCGGATACGGCGAGCTCACCCGCTTTATTCTCCCTGGTGCTATGCCCTCTCCTACGCCTTTTTAGCCCTTTTCTCGGCTGTCTGAGGATAGGCACGCCCCAGGGCGGCGCCAGGGTCATGCTCCGCCCCGTGTATAGGGATGGGGTATCTGAGCCCTACTCCCGCAAGCTCCCTCATGCCTACCAGCGCTTTCTCCACCATAGCGGGGGGCAGCGCCAGGACCAGTTCCTCATCCAGGACCTCCCCAAACCGCCTCTCCCCGAAGCAGGGGATGGTCAATGATGGCTTTCCGGTTACATAGCACTGCGCCAGGGAATCGGAGCACGCCCCCTCACCGATGAAGTGAAACTGGTAGCGCTCGTAGTCCCTCCTTTGCAGGCCGTTCAGTATCAGCATGAGCTGCGCGGGGAGCCCGTATATGAGCACCACATCGGGGTCGAACTTACCTGCAGTCAGCGGCGCCAGGACCACTGCCTCCCCCGCGGGGATGCGGTTGTAGTCCTCCTGCTGCGCCCGTGCCAGCTCCACGGTGCCGAACCAGGTGGTGGCCAGCCGGGCCGCCTCATCGTTCTTGGACTCCTCGGTAGCCACATCCAGACCATGGATGCGGGCGCAGCGCTCGCCAATATCGTCCTCCCTGGTGGCCCCCACCGTCCACCCCCGTGTCCTCACCAAGCCCGGGAGCTGGCAGAAGGTGAAGTGGCGGTCCAGACGCCGCACCCTGGGTATTGCGTCCAAGTCCACCTTCTTCTCCAGCCTCTTGTACGCCACTGGGAAAGTCCTCAGCCGCAGCATGCGCTCCATCTCCTGTGTAAGCTCTGCCCAGTTGCTCAATTCAGCTCCTCCTATCCATAGCTTGCGGTTTCCTCCCGTCCTACTTTGGCCCCCCCAGCCAGGCCGAGGGCAGGGGCAGTTCCTTGACGGTGATAAGCCCCGGTGGGGCCGCCAGCACCCGGGGTATGGCGCTGGCCACCACGCCCACGGTGCCGGGTTCGCCGTGCACACAAGGGGATATGGTCATATGGATGGGGGGGGTCCCGTCTATGTGGACCTCGTCCCGCTCATCGGGAGCGCCCAGATATGCTTCGAACTCCAGCACTATGACGTCCTCACCCCGCCGGGTGCCCCGCGCCACCTGCCGCATCCCGGCCACCTGTCCGGCCTCCACCCGGATTTTCGGGCTACACACGGGGGCGGTGGCCAAAACGGGTTGGGGTAGGCCAGCCTGGATGCTATCTATCTCCCAGCCGACGGCGGCGGCAAACAGGCCGATGGACTGCTCCAGCCCCACATGCCCGGTGACAGTCCTTTCTTCTACGGCCTGTGCGAACCCCTCCGGGGTTAGCCCGGCCCCCACCTTTTTCTGAAAGGCCTGGCGACGCCCGGAGGCGTCTATCGCCCGTTTCATCCTGATGACCTTGATCTCAGAGCAGGCGCTGCTGAGGACAATGGGGAGGGTATCCATGAGAAAACCGGGGTTGATGCCGGTGCCCAGCACGCTCACCCCATGCCGTTGGGCCAGGCCGTCAAGCTCCTCGGCCAGCCCCGGCTCCGTCAAATAGGGATATCCCAGCTCCTCGCAGGTGGACACCACATTTATGTCATGTTCCACCAGGGCCTGTAGCTGCGCAAAGACAGGCCTGAAGTAGGAGCCGGTGGCGTGCACGGCCACCTCTGCCCCCCTGCCGTGGAGGCCTCTCTCTGCATCAGTAGCTACCACAACCCCCAGTCGTCTGCCTGTCCCCAGCACTTCTCCCAAGTCACGGCCTGCCTTGGCCGGGTCGGAGTCCACAGCGGCCACTACCTCTATACCCGGTTTGCCCACCAGGAAACGGGCGATGTGCCTGCCGATTTCGCCTACTCCGAATAGGGCCACCCTGACAGGTTCTCTCATCCTGCTCCTCCAGATTTGACGCTTTGGGCGAAGCCGCGGCACTCCGCCACCAGCCGGTCTATGTCCTCCTCGGTGTGGGCCACCGAGAGCATGAGATGGATGCTGCCGGGGCCGATGAATACGATGCCGCGCTCCAGCAGGTATGAAAATAGGCCCGCGGTAAGTTCCCGGTTGCGGGTACGGCTGGCGGTGCGGATATCCGTGGGGTACTCCTGCGTGAAATGGACGCCGATGAGTGAGCCTACGCCGGTGATGTAAGCCTTCACCCCACCCTCCTCAAAGGCTGCGACCAGGCCACGGCGGGCACGCTCCCCCAGCCTGTTCAGGTAGGGATATATCTCCTCCCGGCGCTCGTCCAGCTCCCGCAGGGCCACCGCGCCAGCCCGGGTGGCCAGCGGGTTACCAGCATAGGTGCCGCCGTGGAACACCCGCTCCTGCTTCTTCGGATAGCGTTCGGGGTCCATTAGCCCCATCACCTGCAGCCGGCCCCCCACGGCACCCGCGGGCAGACTGCCACCCCCCACTATCTTTCCCATTACGGTTATGTCTGGCGTGACCCCATAAAGCTCCTGGCCGCCGCCGGGGGCCAAACGGAAGCCGGTAATCACCTCGTCGAATATCAGCAACGCCCCCGTCTCATCGCAGACCTGTCGCAGCCCGCTCAGGAACTCGGTAGAGGCGGGAATACACCCGGCACCGCCCTGAACCGGTTCCACCACCACCGCGGCCACCGTGGCATCACGCAACCGGCGCTGCGCCGTCTCCAAGTCGTTGAAGGGTAGCACCAGGGTATCCTGCTGAGCACCCGGGGTAATGCCCGCTGAGTCCGGCTGTTCCAGGGGCCAGCTTACGCCAGTATGCAGGGCATCGTAGCTGCCGTGCCACCCCCCCTCGAACTTGGCTATCCGGTCCCGTCCCGTATAGGCCCGGGCCAGCCGGGCAGCAAACACATTGGCCTCAGTGCCGCTGTTGGTGAGCCGCACTATATCCACACCGGGCACCATCTTCACTATCTGCCTGGCGTGCTCCACCTCCCAGGGGTGGCTGTAGCCCATATGGGCACCGGCCTCCGCCTGCTCCTGGATAGCCCGCACGATGGGAGGGTAGCAGTGTCCCAGAATCAGCGCCCCGTGGCCCACCCAGTAATCGGTGTACTCATTGCCGTCCACATCGTAGAGACGGCTGCCGCGAGCGTGGTCTACATAGAAAGGGTAGGGGGGTAAGTTGCGGATGATGTAGGTGACACCTCCGGGGTACACCTGCTTGGCCCTCTCAAAGAGCTCCCGGGAGCGGGGAGTACGGCTAATGTATTCCTGTGACATCTTTGTTCCCCCAAGGACGAATTGCCCTGACGAATTGCCCTAATGATATACTGCCCGCCGCCCGCCGCCAAGGGCACAAGAACACTTCACCCCGGACCATCAGGACACTGGGGTTAACCAGGTGCCAGGAGGACTGACGCTAAGATAACATCCGGGCAGGAAACAATATGGTGCCTGGGGGAAACCTCCAGGCCCCGTCCGTATCCAGGGCGCGTAGAGCGCCTCGTCCCGATAGAAACAGACACCGGCTGATTCCGGCTGAAACTCTCCGCTCGGTTCCAGGCTCTTAAAGTGCTTGATCTTATTGAGGGCCTCCTCAAAATCGATGTGGAGCTTGTGGAAGGCCTCTCGGGCACCCAGGTCCTCCCGGTCGCGGATAAACACCGTGCCCCTCTCCTCAGACTTGTAGCTGATATTGGTGCCCATGGTATGGTAGGTCACCAGGGGCATGACCCCGGTAAGCCCCACCTGCTCATATACCATACGGCGGCACATCTTACCCATGACGATGGCGTCCATGGGTAAGATGGCAGATGGCCTTGGCCAGCAGCCGCACCTCCTCCTTCAGGTCCTCGGGTGGCACCGCCTTGGTAACTATCCCCGCCTGCTCCGCCTCCTCGCCGTTTATGGTGCGGCCAGTGATTAGGAGCTCCGTAATCTTCTTGGTGTGTCCCGATAGAATCTCCAGGGGGATGTAGGGCATGCCGCCGAAGGCCAGCCGCTGCCCCCGATGGCAGAAGAGGGCGTTACTGGCGGCGATGGAGATATCGCAGCTCTCAGTTATATACATCCCGGCCTCAATACACCAGCCGTGAATCTGGGCCATGGTCACCTTGTGACAGTTCAGCATCGCCCGGGGCATGCCCAGTAGCTGCTCATCGTCTATCCGCAGCCGTGTGGCCTGTGGCGGCCTCACCCCTGGCCCCCCGCCATAGACCCGGTAGACCATGGACAGGTCAAAACCGGCGGAGAAGGATGTGCCCCGGCCTCGGAAGATGACTACTTTGACATCGTCATCGTCATTGGCTCGGCTGATAGCCGCCTAAATCTCTCCGGTGACCTCATCAGGGCCGATGCTGATGGCATTACGCTTCTCGGGCCGGTTCAGCGTAATGTAGAGGATGTTGGGGGTCTCGGTATCCTTCTCGTAGAGGAGTGTCCTGTACTCCGTTGCCATTGCCTGGTCCTCCTTTCCGTACTGAACTACCATATCCCGCGTAAACGGACTCCCCTTACCTCAGAGCCATTATAAGCCGGGGCGGATCGCAGTGAAAGGGTGCCGGCGGCCCGGTTGCGCCCCCCCCGCTGGATATTCTATTATCCCTGGTAATCATTCAGTCTGCGGAAAGGAGCGAGCCATGGTTTGGCTGGTGGTAAAGACCAGGTCCGGGGCGTTCCCGGGGTGGGACACTCCCTACGAAGAAGAGGCGATTGCCGCCACCGGGGGCCGGCTATTGAGGCAGGACTGCCCCACCGAGAACGCCCTCATTGACGCCTGCGGCCAGGCGGATGCCATCATCACTGCAAACGAGCCTTTCACAGCCAGGGTTATAGACTCACTGGAGCGCTGCCGCCTCATCGCAAACTGCAAGACGGGCTACGATAATGTAGCCCTGGAGGCGGCCACCCGACGGGGTGTGCTCGTGAGCAATGTTCCCAACTACGGGGTGGATGAGGTGTCCACCCACGCCATGGCCCTGCTCCTGGCCTGCGCCCGCAAGCTCTTGCAATACGACACCGCCACACGGGAGGGGAAGTGGATGATAGTTCTGCCCCCGGTGCACCGGCTGGCGGGGCAGACCCTGGGCATAATCGGCCTGGGGCGCATAGGAAGGGCGCTGGTGCCCAAGGCACGGGCCTTCGGGATGCGGGTGCTGGGGTATTCCCCCAGTTTGTCGCCGAATAAAGCTAAGGGGCTGGGAGTGGAGATGGTGGGGCTGGAGCGGCTACTGCGGGAATCGGACTTCGTCTCCCTGCATACCTCCCTCACTCCGCAGAAGCACCGCATGCTGCGGCTGGAGCACTTCCGCCTCATGAGACCCACTGCCTACCTGATAAACACCGCCCGGGGTCAACTGGTGGACGAGGCGGACCTCTACACGGCACTCACAGAGGGCATCATCGCCGGGGCGGGGCTGGATGTCCTGGATACCATAGACCCCACCCCACCCAACCCCGATAACCCGCTGCTCAAGCTGCCCAATGTAATCTTCAGCGCCCACTCTGCCCACTACTCCGCCGAGGCCTTCGCCTACCTGGTGCGCCGCCCCGCAGAGGAGGTGGCCAAGGTGCTGAATGGCGGCCTGCCGGATAACCTGGTGAACCCGGAGGCGAAAGAAGCCTATTTCGCCCGCTGGGGCGGGGGGTGAGGGGTAGCTTTATCCCCTACACCACACCCTCGCCACGCATCTCGGCGATATCATCCCAGGAGTAGCCCAGATCCTGCAGCACCTCCTCCGTGTGCTGTCCGAACTGGGGGGCCGCCCTGGGTATCCGGGCCGGGGTGCGGCTGAACCGAACCGGGAAACCCACCGTGCGGGCCTTTCCCAGGTCGGGGTGGTCCATCTCTGCCACATACTGGTTCTCAATCACCTGGTCGCTGCCGAGGGTCTCCGCCAAATCCATAATGGGGGCATAGGCGAACTCGCACCCGGCCTGGTTGAAGGTATCCAGCCACTCATCCCGCGTCCTGGCGGCGAAGGCGTGGTTCAGGATTTCAATGAGCTCGGCGTAGCTCTCCCGGCGCTTCAGGGCGGTCTCAAAGCGGGGGTCCTTCTCAATCTCTGATAAGTTCATCACCTGACACAGCTGCCCCCAGAAGCGGTCGGACTGAGGCTCGGCCAGCATGAGCCATTTGCCATCGCCGCACTGGTACATGTTGGACAGGGGCTGGCGAGCACGCTTGCGGGAGTGTCGGGCACGGGGCCGTCCCTGTATGAGGGCGGCATTGACATTGATGGCCTGCTGGTGGATGGCGCTGCCCAGCAGGGAGGTCTCAATCTCCTGCCCCACCCCCTGCCGGTCCCGGGAGATGATAGCGGCCATGACGCCGTAGGCCAGCATGGTAGCGCCAAGCTGGTCAAACAGTCCCGGCATAAGTTGGATAGGCTCCTTGAAGTCCCTGTCACCGGCGGACCACATGGCCCCGGATAGGGCCTGGGCGATGGGGTCAAAGGCCCGGCGGTCCCCCCACGGACCCAGGGAGCCGTAGCCGTGGGCGCGGGCATAAACCAGCCGGGGGTTGTAGCGGCTCAGGGTCTCGAAGTCCACCTTTAACCTCTTGGCCAGGGTACCGCTGAAGTTGGTGATGAAGACATCGGCCTGCTCCACCATGCGGTAGAGCACCTGCAGGCCCTTCTCCTGCTTCAGGTCCAGGGTGATGCCCCGCTTGCTGCGGTTAGCGGTTTCGAAGCCCAGCACGCGGCCACCGGGTAACTGAGTGGATTCCCCCCACAGGGCCGCCGCCCCCCGGAAGCTGTCCCCCCGCACCGGGTCCTCAACCTTGACCACATCGGCACCCAGGTCACCCAGCATGTATCCGGCGGCGGGGCCGTTGTGCCACACCGCCCACTCCACAACCTTTATACCTTCAAGAGGCCCAGTCATTATTCACCTCCTTCTCACAATGCACTCGCCAATATATATCAATATGTTATGCAGCGCCTTTGTCCCCTATTCAAGCGTTAGATGGCAAGTTTTCGCAAATTCGTTACTCCCCTTCATCCTCCTCACATCCCCACTAGGGCCTCACCCTTCAGCCTGCCCACCGTGGGCATGCTCCCTCTTTTTAATCCCCCAGAAAGGCCCGTTCCGGGTCCAGGGCACGCATGATGGTCAGCTCCTCCACCGTTGGGGGTGAGATATCCTCCAGCTGCAGGGCCACCTTCAGCTCCCATCCGCAGTTGGCCCGCACAGCAGCCACCCTATCTTCCATTGAGCCGCCCTTACCACCGGAGAGACAGGCGGAGAGGCAGGCCACCAGGGTGAAGTCTCTATCCCCGTTGAGCTTCCGGAACACCCCCATGGGGGATATCAGGGTACGGATGCGATCCCCCGGGCAGGTGATATACTCCACCTGCTCCACAAAGCGGTTGCGGGACTGGTTCATCACCAGCACCGACTCCCGGGAGTTGATGGCATCATTGGCGCCACCGGTGCCGGTAAGATATGTTTCCCCCTTGCTAGTAGTTAGCTTTGTGGTGTTGATGTTGCCAAAACGGTCTACCTGCGCACCCCCCAGGACGCTTATACACCGGTTGGTCTCACCCCCCACCAAGCCCGCATAGACGGATACGCTATCGGAAAGCATCTTGGCGGCGGGTATATTGGATATATTGGTGAGCATTGGGTCACCGGGGCGGGGGGAGTGGCCCAGTTGCCCGGAGCCCAAGATAAGCTCCAGGGGATAGCCCTCCTTGAGGAGCCGGTAGTGGCTCACCCAGCCGGTTATGCCGGACGCCCCCACCCCCACCAACGCTGTTAGGTATCCCTTCTCCTGCACCAGCCCCATGATATGGCGGGAGGCGGCGGCAATCATCGCCTCGGCGGGGGAGGGAGGTCGCTCCCAGTCCACCTCTTCCAACATAGGCTCCATACGGTGCTCCCAGGCCCCTTTCCGCCCCTTACCCTTCAGGAAAACGGTACGCTCTGTGCCCAGCTTCTGCAGGTATCCCTGCTGGTCCGCGACATCCAGGACCCACTCCCTAAGCCACACATCCAGGGCCGCCTGGTTCCGGGAGGCCTGTCGCAGGCCCACCAGGAAATCGTAGTCCGCGCCGTAGCTTTCAAAATCTCTGAGCTCGTGGTGTGCCAGGCCCGCCGGGTGCGCACCCAGAGGGACTTCGCACACCGCCTTGACCATATAGCCGGGGATTTTCACCTGTGTGGCGTGCTCCCGGATGAAGTCCGGGGACACAATCTTTTCTACCGTCACTATCACCCCACCGCTGGCCCAGGGGCCCCAATAAGGGTCCTCGCCCGGAGTTGCCAGGATGGTGTTACCGAAGGGGTCGGCCACGCAGCCGTGGATTAACGCCAGATCCGGGTTCAGTGCTTTAACCATCCCCACACTTCGCCCGCTGCCGAAGGGGTCTTCCATCACCCGGAAGGAGTCACTGTTCTCTTCGGCCATGCTACTCCCCAGCAGCGACATCGTGGGCGTGAAACCACAACCCATGGCCCCGGCCATGAGCCTCTGTTGAAGTGATAGGAGGGACCAGTTTTCAACATGCAGCTTGCCACTTCGCACCGCCTCCTGCACCAGTGGAATGGGGGCCGGGGAGGGGTAGCTATATGAAGCCGAGGTAGTGATGGATTTGCTCACCAGCCCGGTGACGGCCAGTAGCATATTGTAGTCCCTCGTAGACAGGGTGATGAGGGTGAATCCGGGGGCTTTGCCGTGGAACTGCCGTATTAACTCGGTGGCGGCCGCCGAGCAGTTACGGGAGGTGAAGAGCGACATGCCCGGTTTGACCAGAGTCGCTATCGCCTGGGACAGGAACATCGCCTTGCTCTCGCCGGAGTCCTTAAGGCGAAAGGTCTCCTCTACTATACGGCGTATGTCATCCCGATGCGGCATGCCCCCCCTGTCAGTCCGGCCTACGGTATGTGCTATATTTTATGCACCACAACCGGGTATGGCAAGCCAAGAGGAGGTTAACATGGCAACAGATAAGGAAACGCTGCTGAAGAGGATTGGCGATAAGAGGGGGTTCCGCTTCGGCCTGCATGATTTCCTGGCCGAGACCGACCCCCAGCACCTGGAGCGGTTCAACGAATGGGTGGAGTACCTATACCTGAGTCAAAAGCACCTGGACCGCAAGACCAAGGAGCTAATAATCTTAGGTGTGTGCTGCGCCGTCAAAGACGACCCCCGGCACATCGGGATACATATAAAAGCGGCGGTCCAGAACGGGGCAACAAAAGAGGAAATCAGGGAGGTTATGTACTTGCAGAGCCTGTGGGCCGGTGCCCTGGGAATGGTCAGCGGCCTGGAGGCGTGGCGGCAGGCGTTTGCCCCCCAGGCCCCTCCGGTAGTGGAGCCGGTGGACATAACATAGCCAGTAGCCTCTCGCCTTGACACCCCGAAGCCACGGGCGGAGAATGGCAACTGGGAGTGGTAGGTGCATGGTATCGGTTCATCCGATGCATCTGCCGCATGGTTATAACCAGTGCTTCGTTTCGGAAGTCAGCGTTACAATTAGTTATGCAACCAAGCACTGACTCAGGGCACTAGTCCAAGCGGCCTGAAGAATAGCACCAGGACTGGGCCGGGCCACGCCCTGTTTCCCATGCCCTGCCAGGACCCCCCTGCAGGACCCAAAGTAAACCCTGCTCTGAGGTTCAGCCGCCGATGCGGGACATCTTGGTGCCGCAGTTGGGGCAGGTGCCCCGGGTGGCCGGCCGGCCGTTCTTCAGTGTGATTTTCTCCGGGTTCTTCATTTCCCTCTTGGTTCGGCATTTCATGCAGTAGGCTTGTGGCATTTGCCCCTCCTTCGTCGAGTTAATTTAAATGTATGTCCCCCGTTGCTCCCTGTCAAGGTGATGCTGGCAATGACATTGCCACACAGAACTTCCTTCGGGTAGTGAAGGGACTATCTGCCTACTATAGTTTGACTGAGCATCACCATCCGATTAAAATAGATCTTTACTTGATGTACGGCAAAATATCAGTATAGGAGTCATTTTATGAGAACGCCCACCCAGGACCTTAGTCGATTCGACCAAATGCTGGCGAGTTTCAACTCCATGTTGCAGCACCGACGCCGGAGTCCGGCTTCACTTATAAGCGAAAAGTACTACGACTTGTCCTTACGCTACTGGGAACAGGCACGCCGTGCACATGAGGAGGGGAAGCCCCTTGTGGCCCACAGCGCCTGTGTGCCCCCGGAGCTGTTCTATGCGATGGATGTGGTGCCCATACACATAGAAGCGATGGCCAATGTGCTCATGGCGGTACTCAAAGAGCACGAGTCCTTCCTATCGCTGGGCAAGGCCTACGGGCTCGGGCCTGAGGTATGTTCTACGCACCGCGGGGTGGCTGCGCTCTACTCCCAGGACTGGGCACCGCGGGCCGACCTCGTTATGTGGAGCAACCAGGTGTGCGATAACACCGTCAAGGGCGTTGAGATGGTACTCGGCCACACCGGCGCCCCCGGCATGTTCCTCGATGTTCCTTTCCGCCGCACAAGAGAAACGGAGCAGTACTTGTCCGAGGAACTAGAAGAGGCGGCCTCTTTCATTGCCGAGCGTCTGGGCCGCAAACTGGACATGGGGAGGCTGGTAGAAGCCCTTGAG
>JASLQE010000350.1 GCA_030744635.1 Dehalococcoidia bacterium
CCGGGTGAAAGGGTAGTCGCAGGGGAGGCCGAGGTCACGGGCCTCGTCCATGCCCTCGGTATCGGTAGAGGTGTAGATGGGCTTGACAGGGATGCCGGAGCGGGTGCGGAAGTCCTTCCTGCGCTCAGGGCGCTGGACCAACACATCTGAGTACTCCTGCTGCCATTTCGCCAGGTCTTCCCGATTGATTTCCTTCATTAGGACCTCCCGATAGGGATTGCGGACTGCTAATAGTAACATGGTGACAAGCGTCTCAGCAAACTGAGGGGACTGAGGGCATTTGGCAAGCATCTCCCACCAAGGTGTCCTATTGTGGGGCCAGGACAACCGTTGCTGAACCAGGCCGTCGGGGATGGAACAGCCTCGCTTAGGCTACCTGACGGGGGCGGTGGTAAGGGGTGCCCGGTGCAGGCAGGTGTAGACGGCACCCGCCGGGTTGAGATGGCTGCGCACAAGGCTCAAGCCGTCCACGGCAAAGGGATGGCCCGGACGCCAGGGTGCGGACTGCACTGTGCTGTCGAAGGCCTCCCGTTGTGCCGATCCCAGCCTCTCCCCCAGCCGGGCCAGTGTAAGGTGGGGGGTGAAGGGGCGGCCCTCTGTGTGGAACCCCAGGGGAGATAGCTCCTCCTCCACCCGGCGGGCCAGGGCCTTCAGACGCTCGGTTTCCCCCTCTAGCCCTGTCCACAGCACACGGGGGCGGTGGGGGTTGGGGAAGAAACCGGTGCTGCCCAGGCTGAGCTCAAAGACAACCTGCCCCAGGGCTGCCCTCCCCAGGGCCTTCTCTAACCGGGCCACCTCCGCCTGCGTAACATCCCCCAGGAACTTGAGGGTGAGGTGAATCCCCTCCGGCCTCGTCCAGCGCACACCGGGGCCGCACCGGGGCCGCATACCCTTTTGCAGCCCGGCCAGCGCTTCTCTGACCTCCGGTGGCAACTCAACGGCTACGAATAGGCGTAGCTGCTCCATCATAGCCCCAATAGCTTTGTGGCGTTACCGCCCAGCACCAGGTGCTCCACCCGTTGCGGCAGGGATAGGGAGCGGATTTCGGAGAGGGGACGGTGTTGGGGCATGAGGGGGAAATCGCTGCCGAAGAGCACTTTGGCCTCCCCCACCATCTGGATGGCATGGCTGTATATCTGGGGCCGGTATAGGAAGGGGGAAGCGGAGGTATCGAAGTAGGTACGCTCTAGGGCACGGGCCACCTCCGGCATCAACGCATAGAAAGGAAGGCCGCCGCCCCAGTGGGCGCAGACCACGGTCAGGTTGGGGTGCAGGAGGAGGAATGGATAGACGGCCTCCGGGGTCAAGCCGGCCTTGCCGGGATAAGGGTGGCCCACGGGTTCCGATGTGTGCAACAGGAGTATAAGCCGGTGTCGCTCCAGGGCCTCCGCCAGAGGGGTTGTAGCCGTTTCGTCGCTCATATCCAGGCCCATCACATCCGGGCGCAGCTCACCCATCCCCCGGGCACCCCCGGCGGCGCAGCGCTCAACCTCCAGGGACATCGCCTCCGTGCCCCTTGGGGGCAGGCCGCAGAAGGCCACCAGCCGTCCCCGGTGGCGGGCCGCCGATTCCAGGAGATAGTCGTTGGCCTCGCGGGAGCGCTCAGGGGAGCACCAGTTGGTCCCCAACACCACCGAGGTGTCCACCCCGTGCTGCTCCATGCTGGATACCACCTCCTCGGCGGTGGCCATGCGGGCCTTGGGGCTGGCGAAGACCTCGGCGAAGTGGGGCTCGGCCTGGAGCAACTCCTCCCGTCGCTCTATGAAGCGGGGAGGGAAGATATGGGTGTGGAAATCAACTACGGCAGGGTCGGTGCTGATAGTGTCTCCTCCGACGGTATGGCAGGCTGTTCTACTATCTTCTATAAGACTCTACTACCATCATCCTGCTGGGGCAAGCACCGGCCCACCCAGGTGCCACCAGTCACTCCGGAGGGGTAGGACCCTGGGCCTGTCTGGGTGACGGGGCGGGCGCTGGAGGTTGAGACCGTGGAGGTTTCAGCAGCAGGGCGAAGACCCCGCCGGCACCGAAAAGGACCACACTGGCTATCAGCACCGGGAAGTAGCTGCCCGTCCGGTCAAATACCAGCCCTGCCACGAATGGCGCCGAAGCGCCGACAACAAGGCTGCCGGCCAGGGTTATGCCTATAAGCTCGGCCAGTGAAGCGGTGCCGAAGAAGTAGCCCACACTGCCCATGAGAGGAGGAAGGCGGCCTCCCCAGAAAAAGCCGTAGGCCATGACATAAACATAGAGCATCCACAGCTCGGATACACCCATCAACCAGAGTGTGGTCAGAACACAGGCGAAGGCGGAAAGGGAAAGGGCCTTCATCCAGCCTATTCTCTCCGCCATCGCGCCCAGTGTTATCCGCCCCAGCACATTGAACAGCCCCATCAGTCCCATCGCCCCTGCCGCTGCACCCGGGGAGATTCCCCTGTCGGTGGCATAGGGGACCAGGTGAGTCAACAGGAAATAGCCGGGCAACTGGGAGATTATGTTGATGGCCATCAGCTTGGCAAAAGTGGCGGTGCGAATGGCCTGGGCGGTGGTCATGTTGCGTCGGGGTGCGGTGGGGAGTGCCACCCGTACCGTGGAATCGGACTCCGCACCAAAAGCCCTGAGGCCCTTCTTCTCCGGGCCGTGCAGCATCACGGAGGCTCCCGCCACCACCATAGCGCCCAGGACGATGCCCAGGACCAGCAGGGCGGAGCGCCAGCCGTAGCTGGAGACGAGGAAATGGGCCAGTGGGGAGAAGACCATGGTACCAAACCCCACCCCGCCGGCCACCGCTCCCAGGGCCAGCCCGCGGCGTCGCATGAACCAGCGCTGCACAACGGCGGAGGGCACCACGAGGGTGGCGCTCACCCCCAAGCCCACCAGGGAGTAGCTGAGTAGCAGCCATCCCAGTCCCTGGGCCTGGCTGCCGGAGACCAGTCTGGCACCCATAAGCACGCCCGTGGCCACCAGCACCCCCCTGGGGCCGTACCGGTCGGCTACCCGTCCGCTGAGAATCGCGCCCGGAGCGTAGGATAGCAGCAGGGCGGTATATACCAGGGATACCTGGCCGCGGCTCCAGGCGAAGTCAGCGGCTATGGGCTTGAAGAATATGCCGAAGGAAAAGAATACGCCACCGTTGACCATGGTGATGGGGAGACAGGCCAAGGCTACTATCCACCCGTAGTATAGCCGTGGGGCCCTGGCCCCCGGTGTAACCTCTTGCCGCACCAACCCATTGTGCTCGTTCCGCGTCCCCGTGTCTATCGGCGGGGAAAAGGCCGTTTAGCAATCATTGTTCCGGGGTGATATACATCAAGTGGGTGGGCATTGGGGGCGTGATAGAATTGGGGCATGGGGAAAAAGCGTTCTTTAAGTTGTGGTTCGCAAGAACATTTGTCAAGCCCCTCGTTTTTGTGGTTTTGTTTGCTGGTATCCTTGCGATTGGATTCGGAGCTATCGCGTTTCTCAACCCAAATTGGGAGAGCACGACGAACAACCTGTTGTGGATGATTCCCGCCGCAGTTCTTGTTGGTACGATAATCGTTGTGTTCTTTCTTGCACCTTATCATATCTATAAGGGGCAAGCGGACAAAGTAAGAGGATATGAAGCACATACCTTTACATTATAGCCAAACTCCGTGTTTGAAAGCCGAAGAGGAATCTGGGTAGCAAGAGTGGGAGTGAGCCAAAATCCACCACCGATCTGTCCAGGCCCTGAATTTTAGGGCCTGAGCCGCCCTGCTGAGCCTGCACTTAAAGGGTGG
>JASLQE010000351.1 GCA_030744635.1 Dehalococcoidia bacterium
GGCCGCGGTCACCGCGGCTGACCCTTCGGCGGCCGATGCCGTCATCATCGGCACCCCCCAGCCCTTCGGCAGCGTTGCCGGGGAGACCAAGAAGCCATTTGAGCGACTGTGGCCGGAGAGGGAGAAGGTGGGCACGGGAAAGCCCCTGGGGGCATTTGTGTGCCGTGGCAACGTTGACACCGCAGGTAGCTTCGAGTTTTTGAGAAGTGGGGCGGACGCTTCGGGCTGGAGCGAAAGGGCCAGTGGGTGACTGCCATGCGGGACGATGCGGAGGCCAGCCGGGGTGCATGCCACGAGCTTGGCTCCTATATCGCCACCAGCGTGGCGTCATCCTAAAAACTCAGGTGTCGGCTTACACAGGGAGATAAGCATGCCCAGACTCAAACCCGGTGACAAGGCCCCGGATTTTACGCTCAAATACTTAGAAGGTAAGGGCTATCGCCTGTACGACCATCTCAGCGACCGGAAGACTGTCCTGCTCTTCTTCAGGGGGGAGTGGTACCCTATCTGCAACCTCCAGCTCCACTCTCTACAGGAGAAGCTGGCCGATTTCCAGAAGGCTGACGCACAGATTCTGGCCGTCAGCAACGATACCCCGGAGAACACCCGGAATCTGGCAGCAAAGCACCAGCTTGGTTTTCCGGTGCTGGCGGGCCTGGGCCGCGATGTGGTACAGGCCTATGACCTCTTCTTCAATGAGGAGAAAGGTTGTGCTGAGCCTGCCGTCTTCATCCTGCGCCCAGACGCCACCGTGGCCTACGCCGCCCTGCAGAGTGGGCCTCGGGGCCGGCCCAGCAATGATGGCCTGTTAGCAATTGTGAGTCGGATTTAGCTGCACCAGGCTACCAAAAAAAGGAGGCCAGAGGCCGTGGCACCCAACATAACCATCTACTCAGACTATATCTGCCCCTTCTGCCTCATCGGGAAAGAGCGGGCGGACAGGCTGGAGAAGAACTTCGGCATAGAGGTGGAGTGGAAGGGCCTTGAGATACATCCCGAGACCCCTCCCGAAGGCTCCGACCTGTCGTCCCTGGGTCTGGATGAGGACAGGGTGGCCGCCCTCCGCTCCCGTGTGCTGGAGATGGCACAGGAGTCCGGCCTCAAGCTCGAGTTCCGGTCCCGCATATCCAACTCCAGGCTGGCATTGCAGGTAGCGGAGTTCGCCAAAGGGAAGGGCCGGTTCAAGGAGTATCATGATGCCGTCTTCCGGGCCTACTGGCAGGAGAGCCACGACATCGGTGACAGGAACCAGCTACTCTCCATTGCCGTGCGGGCGGGCCTGGACATTCAGGAGCTGAAGTCCTACCTGGAAAGTGACCTGTCCGCCGCCAGCCTGGACCAGTCCCTTGAGGAGGCCATGAGATACGGCATCAGCGGTGTGCCCACCTTCATTATCGGCAACAAGAAGGTGGTGGGTGCCCAGCCGTATGAGGTGCTGGAGGGCATACTCCGGCAGGAGCTCTCCGGTGACAGCGGAAAGAAGAACGCCTGATGGCAAGCACGCCCAGCGCCTTCAACCAGGACCCCGCCCTCTTTATTGAGAAGCACATCAAGTCCTTTGTCCGGGACAACCCGGAGAACCGGCTCACCCATATAGATGGGTCACCTATCTGGGATGAACCCCTTGTGGGCTTCGCCCGGGGCGATGACCCCCTGTTCCAGGAGTACAAGACTGTCATAGGCGACTTCCATCTCACACCCCGGGAGGTCATGGAAAAGACCCTGGGCGAGCGCCCCGGGTCACCCAAGCCGGGGGACTCCCTCAGCGTCATATGCTGGGTGCTGCCCTCCACCGACAAGACACGGCGCAGCAACCGCAAACAGAATAAAGGCCCCTCGCGGGAATGGACACACACCTATAAGCACGGGGAGGTCTTCAACAGTATGGTGAGGGCAGAGGTGGTGCGCTTGCTGCAGGAACTGGGCTACCCGGCGGTGGCCCCCTTTGCCGCTGACTTCTTCCAGCGACTGTACCTGGCCAATGGGCCGGCCTCCAACTGGTCGGAGAGGCACGCCTGCTACGCCGCCGGGCTGGGCACCTTCAGCCTCACCGACGCCTTTATCACCCCCAGAGGCATGGCTATGCGCTGTGGCAGCGTGGTCACTACCCTGGGGCTACCCCCCACTACCCGCCAGTACGCCCACCACTACGCCAACTGCCCCTTCTATGTGGATGGCTCCTGCGGGGCCTGCATACAGCGCTGCCCCGCCCAGGCCATCACCGAGAAAGGGCACGACAAGCTCAAATGTGAGGCTTACCTGAACAAAATAAGTGCCGAGCTACAACCGGTGTACCAGGTGACCACCGGGGTGGGATGCGGGCTGTGCCAGACAGGGGTGCCGTGCGAGTCCCGGATACCCAAGATAAAGGCTGCGGCCACCCCGGTGCCCCCAGCGGCTTGACATCACCGAAACGGAGGCAATCTTTGACTATTAGCTTCGCTTCCCTAAGGGGGCTGCTCACTCAAGACGGAGCGCCCAGCCCCTTCTAGGATACCCAGTTCTCCTACCCGGCAATCCAGAGCCTGTTCGGCACCGATAGTCCCCAGGAGTTCCTGGACCGGGCTGAGAGCGCCCACCGGGGCTCACTGGAGGAGCATCTGGCGGTAGTGCTAGGACTGGCCGAGCTAAGTGAGGCCGCCCGCCCCGACAAGGGCCAGTACTTCATCAACGACCGCGCCCTGAGGGCACGGCTTGTGGGCCTGAACACCTCCACCGGCTGGGCACTCCTCTGGGGCCGGGACGAACAGCTCTGCCGTCGCCTGCAGGAGGCCTCCTTCACGGTGTTCGCAGTGCTGAAGGAGGGGGAGTCCCTTCCCGGCACCTACAAGCTGCTGGGCACCCGGCCCACGGCGGCGGTGTACTTTATACAGGCCATTTTATGCTACCCGCATATTTACGGCCGGGTACCTCTGGCCGAGCCTCACGCCGTTACGGACTTCATAGAGGACGACTCCCCAGGGGTCTTATTCCTGGCCAGGAAGGGGCTGTCCGAGATGGAGGAGGCCCTGTTCACCGCCGGGCTATCGGTGGGCATCCCCGCCGTGGTGCCTTCGGACTATGACTCCCTTTACGGCAACCCGTGCCGTGTTGCCAGGCCGTAGAGGCGGCCCTGGCCCTGCCCAGCATGAAGGTGCGCCACCGCCTCAAGTTCTCCACTACCTTGCTCTTCCCCATGGACCCCTCATTCGCCACGGAGGAGATAAATGAAGGTCCTTCCATCGGGGGCACCCCACAAAGCTCTTTCGTGCTCACCAACGAGGACAAGAGCGACGGCATTGAGATTGAGGGGGAAACAGGCCAGGACATGGCGGTGGAGATTGCGGTGGGAGACCCACGGGTGGACCCACCCATGACCCACTACCTGGAGGAGTTTGCCTCCCGGCTGCCCGCCTACATCAACGGGGTATCGGTGTGCCAGGGGGACGGCTCCCTCCTTATCCGCTATCGCTCCGGCATAGACCTGGAGCCGGAGCATCTGGGACAGGTGTACTGCCAGGGGCTGCGGGCACATTTCCGAATAGACCACCTGAAGGTGCGCCTGGTGTTCCTGCCGGAGAAGCTAAAGGCTGTGAAGCAGGCATCTGAGGACTTCCGCCGGAGCCGCCAGCAGGCCATCGCCGCCGCCACCGAGGCGGATACCGAGCATTTCTGGGGGTGTCACCGTTGTGCCTCCTTCGCCCTGGGCCACACCTGCACCATCACGCCGGAACGGCCCCCCCCAGTGCAGTGCCCGCACCTGGATGCATGTGAAGGCCCGGGCACACCTTTCGGACTACGACTCCTGGGATTGGGGGCCGCAGAGAGATGTGTCTTCCTTGCATGAGCTGATTGCAAAGGGAAGGCTGCTGGACCCGGAGCGGGGAGAGTACGAAGGCGTCAACCAGTACACCGCCCGGCGCACCGGGGGCCGTACCTCTCGGGTGTTCCTCCACAGCCTTCAGGGGCACCCGCACTCCTGCTGTAGCTGCTACCAGGGGGTGGCGTTCCACATGCCGGGAGTGGAAGGCATCGGCATCATAGACCAAGGGTTCAAGGGAAGAACGCCCGACGGCCGCACCTGGAACCACATTTCCAACCTGGCGGCGGGCAAGCAGACCCCCGGCATGGCCGGAATCAGCTACGATTACCTGGCATCCCCCAGCTTCATCAAGGGTGACGGGGACTGGGAGCGGGTGGTATGGATGCCGCAGCGGCTCAAGGAGCGTTTCGCCGCCGACAAACGCTGGATAGCCACCGAAACGGATGTGGACAGCCTGGAGGCCTTGGCCGCCTTCCCGAAGGACAAACGGGGGGGGGGTAGAGGTATCGCCCATCGGGAGCATGTGATACCCCTACCTTAGTGTCAGCAGTGTCAGCAGTGTCAGCACAATAACCTGCGGTCAACCCACCCTCTTGATGCTGGCCTCCCAGTGCTGGGGCCCTTTCTCCTCGGCATCCCACTCGAACTGGTCGGTACGCTCGTGCATGAACTGGTAATGCAGCGGCCTGGGGTCATGGTCGTTGATGATTTTCAGGGTGTCGCCTGCAGGCAGGTTATCAAAGATATCAAATATCTTGGAGTGCCTCTCCCAGGGAGGCATGGAGCGTACTTCCAATGTTATGGTATTAGCCATAGCGCCCTCCTTTCCTACTCACACATATAGTGTACCGGCCCACCAGGTCATAAGCTATCACGAAAGTCACATTACACCAGCACGGCACAAGGTACCATGTAATCAGGGTTTTAGATGTTCGGCAAGCAGGGGGGTATACCATGGCACTTGAACTGTTGAAAGAAGGCCACCGCAAAGCCTTGCAGGCGGTTGGTGACCTGGAACATGCCTTGGAACTACTACGAGGGGGCCAGGCTGCTCGGGCGGCGGCCGCCGTCAAGGCCACACTGGTGTTCCTGGAAGGGGAACAAAGAGTGCATTTCCGCCAGGAAGAGGAGGGGCTTTTCCTCTACCTTGCCAAAGTCACCGGCGAAGGGCCTATACAGGCCATGGTGGGCGAGCACGATAGCTACTGGAAAGCGGTGTCCACCCTCAGGGTCCTCTCGCAAGAGTCAGGTGACGGTGCAGAGTTGGGACGCTTGCTGGAGCACATAGTCAGCATGTTAAAAAGCCACATAGAGAAAGAGGATACGGCGTATTTCCCGCTGGCGGAGGAACGGTTGAGCCCGCAACATCTCAAGGAGTTGGATGAAGAGATGGAGCTGATCGCCCGTTTGGGCTGAGCACCGGCATCAACCTGCACTGCTGCCTAGCCTCACCCAGCTTCTCAAGGGCGAAGGGGGCTGGGAGCGGGTGGTATGGATGCCGCAGCGGCTCAAGGAGCGTTTCGCCGCCGACAAATCCTGGATAGCCACCGAGATGGATGTAGACAGCCTGGAGGCCCTGGCCGCCTTCCTGAAGGACAGACGGGGGGGGTTAAATGGGGCAGGTGACAGCAAGTCGGAAGCTCAATGGTAG
>JASLQE010000352.1 GCA_030744635.1 Dehalococcoidia bacterium
CATCTTGAGGTCGGGTTAGGAAACCCGACCTACGAATTGAACTCGCCCTGAGACCCGCAGAAAAAATCTAACTGGGCGGGCGGGTGGGAACAAACAATTGGACGGGCGGCAGGGGGCGGCGGTATAATTACAGTCGGAGGAGGGTAGCCGCTCAGGGTGTCTAACTCTGCTGACCAGGAGAGTCCCGTTGCAGCCTCACCGGCCTCGGCCCATGCTAACCGGGTCGGGGTTTTTCATGCTGTGAGCCAGAAAGGGCTGAGCACCCTCCAGGAAACCGCACGCCGGGTCCGCCGTCACATCGTGCAGATGATTGGTAAGGCCGGCAGTGGCCATCCCGGCGGCTCGCTGTCCGCCGTGGAGGTGCTGGTGGCCCTCTACTTCCAGGTTATGATCCACCGCCCCCAGGAACCCTGCTGGCCGGACCGGGACCGCTTCATCCTCAGCAAGGGCCACGCCGCCCCCGCCCTCTACACCGTACTGGCCGAGGCCGGCTACTTCCCCACCGAAGAGCTTTACACCCTCAGGCAACTGGGCAGCCGCCTCCAGGGCCATGCCGATATGACCAAGACCCCTGGCGTGGAGATGTCCGCCGGCTCCGTGGGCATGGGCCTCTCCTTCGGCATCGGCACCGCCCTGGCCGCCCGGCTGGATGGCAAAGATTACCGCACCTATATCATGTTGGGCGACGGCGAGTGTGATGAGGGCCAGATATGGGAGGCGGCCATGGCCGCAGCCCACTTCAAAATAGACAACCTCACCGCCATCGTAGACCGCAATGATATTCAGTTGACCGCACACACTCACCAGGTGATGAGCTTAGAGCCACTGGCGGACAAATGGCGGGCCTTCGGTTGGCACACCATGGAGATTGACGGACACGACCTGTCCGCCGTGCTATCCGCCCTGGAGGAGGCACGGGGGGTGAAGGGGAAACCCTCGGTTATCATCTCGCACACCGTAAAGGGCAAAGGCGTGAGCTTCATGGAGCATGACCCCGGGTTCCACGGCAAGGCCCCCTCCCCGGAGCAGGTGGAGCAAGCCCTGCGGGAGATAGGGTAGTATGGCGGACATAGCCACCCGTGAAGTATATGGCCGCACCCTGGTTGAGTTGGGCGGCGAGCGGCCCGATGTGGTGGTGCTGGATGCCGATGTTTCACCCTCCACCATGACCTGCTACTTCGCCGAGGCTTTTCCCGAGCGGCACTTCGACTGCGGCATCGCCGAGCAGAACATGGTCAGCATAGCCGCCGGGCTGGCGTCGGCGGGCAAGGTGGTGTTCGTCAGCACCTTCGCCGTCTTCGCCGCCCCCAAGGTCTACGACCAGGTACGCATGAACCTGGCCCAGCCCGGCCACAATGTGAAGATTGTGGCCACCCACGGGGGAGTCACCGTGGGAGAGGACGGTTTCTCGCACCAGGCCATAGAGGACCTGGCGCTGATGACATCGGTGCCGGGCCTCACGGTGGTTGTCCCTGCCGATGGACCGGAGACGGAACAGGTGGTGCGGGCAGCCGCTCAGACACCCGGCCCATTCTATATCCGTCTCGGCCGCCCCAAGGTCCCGGCGGTGCACGGGGACGGCTACCGCTTCGAACTGGGCCGGGCCGAGGTGCTACGGGAGGGGCGGGATGTCACCATCATCGCCTGCGGCCTGCTGGTGGCCGAGGCCCTGAAGGCCGCCGAGTCCCTATCCGCCCAGGGGGTGGGTTGCCGGGCGGTTAATATGGCCACCATCAAGCCCCTGGACGAGGCTGCGGTGGAGGCCGCCGCGCGGGAAACGGGTGCTATCGTGGTGGCCCAGGAGCATTTGGAGCAGGGCGGCCTCGGTGGAGCGGTGGCACAGGCGCTGGCCCGGCGCTACCCGGTGCCGGTGGAGTTCATCAGCCTCGCGGACTGCTTCGGCACCTCCGGCCCGGCCGATGCGCTGCTGGAGAAGTACTGCCTCACCGGGCCTCACATCGCAGACGCCGCCCGCCGGGCCCTGGCACGGAAGCGGTCATAGCTGCCCGACCCCTGGGGTAGCTCAGTATATAACCTGCTCCCTGACCAGGTCGGCGAACTCCTCCGAGGACATGCCCAGGAACTGGCAGAAGACCAGTTCGTTGTGCTCGCCCAGCAGGGGGGAGGTCTTGAGGCGGGTGGGGCTCCTGGAGAGCTTGGCCGCTGCTGCAGGATGGGTGCAGTCGCCGATAACGGGGTGATGCAGGACAGGGAAAAGCTCCCGTGCCCGGACCTGAGGGTCACTTTCCAGCAAATCCTGGGGGTTCTGGACCACCCCGGCCGCCACGCCGTGGCGCTGCAGGTGCTCCATGGCCTCCTCGGCCTCCTGGGTCTGGGACCACCCCGATATCAGCCGCTCCAACCCGGTCTCGTTCTGCTTGCGCCCGGCCAGGGTGGCAAAGCGCTCCTCCCGGCACCACTGCGGGTCCCCCAGGGCCTGGCACAGTCCCCGCCATTCGTCCTGGGTGAAGACCGCAATGGCCACCCACCGGTCGTCCCCCTTACATTGGAAGACGCCGTGAGGTGCCGCCTGAGGGTGGCGGTTACCGGTACGGTGGGGTGAGGTATGGTTGGCCTGCATATCCAGCAGGGCGGGGGCCATGTAGTGGTCCATCGCCTCTACCTGGGCCAGGTCTATGTACTGCCCCTCTCCGGTCCGGCGGTGGTGCTCCAGTGCCGCCAGAACGGCCGCCGCCGATAGCATGGGCTGGAATACATCCGCCACGCCGATGGAGGCCGGGGTGGTAGGCTCGCCATCGGGATAGCCGGTGAGATGAAAATGGCCGGAGAGGGCTGCTCCTACCAGGGCATGGCCCCGCAGGTCGCTGTAGACCCCCGTCTGCCCCAGGCAACTGGAGCTAAGCATGATGATGTCCGGCTTGACCTTGCGCAGCTCCTCGTAGCCCAGACCGGCCCGCTGCATGAACCCGGCGCTGAAGTTTTCGGCCACCACATCGGCCCATTCAACCAGCTTCAGGATAAGCTCCTTGCCCTTTGGTATTGCCAAGTTCACGGTAATACCCAGCTTGCTGGTATTGAGGTGCAGAAACATGGCGCTGGTATCCGTGCCCACCTTACCATCCCTGTACGGCTCGCTGAGCCGCACCAGGTCCAGGCGCTTGTGGGACTCCACCTTCACTACGGTAGCGCCGAAATCCGATAGGTATTTGGTGAATATAGGGCCGGCCCCCCACCAGGTGAAGTCCAGGACCTTGACCCCTTCCAGAGCTTGCCCGTTCTTCATTTAAATCCTTCTCCTTTGAGGTGGATGCCCGTCAGTGCCCTTTGAGGCCCGCATGGGGCCTGTTGGGGACTAAACGGCCCCCTGCGCCCTCAGGTCATCTATCTGTTGCCGGGAGAGGCCCAGCCAGCTCCCGTAGACTTCATTGTTGTGCTCCCCTATGAGGGGTGCCGGCCCCCGCACTTCGGCCCGGGCAGTATTGCTCAGAAAGAGGTGCCCGGGGTACTCCAGTGTAGCGTTCAAATGGGGGTGTTCCACCTTGTGCCAGAAGCCCCTGGCACGGGGCTGCTCGTAGTGAAAGGCCTCCTCTATGTCCATAACAGGCACCAGGGTCAGGCGGCGGTTGAGGCCCCCCTGCCACAGCTCCTCCTTGGTGCGACTGGCGAAGAAGCTGGCGAAGATGCCCTGCCAGTGATCTACCTGCTCCTGGGGGATGTGTGCCAGGTCCATCTCCATCCAGTTCACTTTGGCCATCTCCTCAGCCCCCGGCGCGCCCTCGGAGACCATCCACTCAGTTAGGGGCCCGTTCTCCCGGGCTCCGGTAGGGCCACCGGCCAGAATCCAGGTGACATAGCCGTCTTTACACCGCCAGATGTTACGGGTATTTACCCGTCCCCTGACCAGGACATTGCCCTGCCTCTGGGCGTAGCTCTTGTCTATGTCCCAGCGCACCGGGTCCCTGTAGTTCAGGCGCATCAGGCAATCAAAGATGGATATGTCCACATGCTGCCCGGCCCCGCTGCCACTGCGGTAATGGAGGGCCAGGAGGCTGCCGATGACGGCATGGGAGCCCCCCAGCACGAAAGACTGGTCCAGACACATTTTTAACGGCTCTCTCTCCGGTTCACCTATGCTGCAGGCTATCCCGGCCAGGGCCTGGAGGGTCAGGTCGGTAGCCTTGTAGTCCCGCCGTGGGCCGGTGAGGCCGAAGGGGGTAATGGAGGTATATATGAGGCCAGGGTTGTCTTGGGAGAGGGCCTCATACCCCAGTCCCAATCCGTCCATGTAGCCGGGATGAAAGGACTCCACCAAGATATCGGCCCGGGCGGAAAGCTCATGCAGCAAGCCCGCGCCCTCTGGAGAGTCCAGGTTGAGGGTGATGCCTTTTTTCCCGGCGTTATAGCTAAACCAGTAGAGGCTGCGCTCCGGGTGGGGCACATCCCCAAAGAACGGCCCCAGGCTTCGTGAGGGGTCGCCTCCCAGCGGCTCCACCTTTACCACCTCTGCGCCCATATCCGCCAGAATACGGCCACAGGCCCAACCCCGGTGGTCGGTAAGGTCCAGGACTCGCAGTGAACTCAGCATATCATCACCTATATCTTACCTCGGCAGCCTATAGGATAGAAAAACGACATTAGTATACCAAGTGACCGTCTGCATATACAAGACCGGATGGGAAGGCCCCCCCCAAAATTGACACTCATACGCAGCTATAGTATGATGCCACCGTTCGCTTTAAGCCTGTGCAAAAAACAGTTCTATCCCGTGCCTAAATATGGCTTAATGATAAGAAAGGGGGGTTTTATGCGGAGACACAAGTTGATGTACAAGCTGACCCTGGTGATGCTGGGGACCGTGCTGCTGCTGGCAGCATGCGGCCAGGAGGCCACACCAGAACCGGCACCGCCACCGGCAGCCACACCTGAGACGGCAACCCCAGCGGCACCTCTACAGACCTGGAAGGACATCAAGCTACAGACCTACGCCCTCCCGGGCGACGATGCCCGGTGGAATGTCATCAAGCTGTGGACTGAGAAAATCGAGGAATTGACAGACGGGCGGGTTACCATTGAGACCTTCCCTCAAAACGAGCTGGTCAAGGTAGCCGAGATGCCGGAAGCCACCAACAAGGGCATCATAGACATGTACCTCACCAACGAGTTCTACCACTTTGGCGTTCACCCCTGGCTGGGCTGGACATTCCTCCCCGGATCCGTTGACGGCACCAAGTGGGACACGGACTTCTACAAGCTCATGAACGCCGGCATAACCGATATCCAGGACCGCGAGTTCGCCAATGTAGGCCTGAAGCAGGCCTTCTACTGGAACGGCGGCCCCATCTTCGCCTTCACCATGCGGGACGACTATATCAAAGGCCCCGATACCTTCCCGGGTAAAAAGGTCCGGGGCGCTGGCGGCGCTACCACTGAGCTCCTTAAGGTGCTGGGTGCCTCTGCCGTGAGCATTGCCGGTCCTGAGGTTATCCAGTCCCTGTCCACCGGCGTTATTGACGGCGCCCTCACCAGCATCAATGTGGGCGTCTACTCCTTCGGCTGGTATGAGGTAGCCCCTTATGCAAGCTACTTCCCCTCCTTCCCCATGAATAGCTGGAACATACCGGTGATGATGAACAGGGACCTGTGGAACGAGTTTGACGACGAAGTTAAGGCTGCATTCGCCCAGGCCCAGGTGGAGATGCAGCCCATTGCCTCAGAACTGGTAAAGAAGGACATAGACTGGGCGCTGGACGGCCTGGCCAAGGACAACAAGGTGGCCGAGGTATTCATCGCCCCGGACGAGATGGCCCAGCAGTACCTGGTAGCCAAAGACCCGCTACGGGACTGGTACCTCTCCAAGGCAGGGGATGTCGGAGCTGAGCTCATGTCTATAGTGGATAATTACTACGGCAATTAGATAGCCGGACCGGAGTTAGCTTAATCAGCAGTGCCCCCCGGAACCGGGGGGCACTGCATAACCACAGGGACAGGGAGGCGCTATAAGAGGGCTAAAGGCTGCTGCCGATAGAGTTGCTTCCATCATCGCCTTCATCAGCCGGGCAACGGGGGCGGTAGCTGCAATGACCATCTTCACTATGGCGGTCTTCACCACCTTTGAGGTGGTGATGCGCTACTTCTTCAACAAACCCACGGTGTGGGTCACCGAGACCACCGGTTACTTGCTCATCATGACCACCGTATTCGCTTCTGTATATACCCTCTACTGGCGGGGGCACATCAATATCGTCCTGGTTTTCAAGCACTTATCCTCGCGCACACAGATCATACTGGGGATTGCCACCGGGGCACTGGCAGTTATGTTCGTAGCCGCACTGGTCTGGCAGGGCTGGATAATGACGGCGGAAGCCTACCAGCAGGGCGGCAAGCACATCGGAGATATGTTCGTGCCCCAGTGGGTGACATTCCAGCTCATACCATTGGGGGGGGTCCTCCTGGGACTGGAGCTACTGCGCCAGCTCTATGAGAACCTCACATTACTGGGGGGGAAGTAAAGCACGGAGATGGAATGGTATATCATCGCACTGCTCATTATGTCCGCCTTTCTACTCCTGTTGGCCGTGGGCACCCCCATCGCCTTCTCCTTCGGCATTGTGGCCACCTTCGGCTTCCTGTTCTTGGAGGGGCCGGTCTACCTGTTCCGGCTGCCCCAAACGGCCCATGAGTCGGTAAACAGCTTCGTCCTCACCGCCATCCCTCTGTTCATTCTAATGGCGGAGATACTGGAGTTCACCGGCATCAGCAGCGACCTGTACACCGCCATAGAGCGGTGGATAGGCAAGCTACGGGGGGGCATGGCCATCTCCAGCGTGCTGGCATGTGCCGGCTTCGGGGCCGTCTCCGGCTCCAGCGCCGCCACCTCGGCCGCCATTGGCCGCATAGCCATCCCGGAGATGTTGAAACGCGGCTATAGCAAGAGCTTGGCCGGTGGGGCGGTATCTACAGGGGGCACGCTGGGGCTGATGATACCCCCCAGCCTGTCTTTCATCGTCTACGGTTTCATGGCGGAGCAGTCCATACCACGGCTGTTCATCGCCGGAGTAATACCCGGCATAATGCTGGCCCTCATGTTCTCCCTCTATATTTTTATCCATACCACCATACGGCCAAGTCTGGCACCCATCGCACCGCCCACCACCTGGGACGAGCGTTTCTCTGCCCTATGGCGTGTTTGGGCTATAGTGCTGGTGGCCTTCATCATCCTGGGCGGGATATACATGGGTGTATTCACCCCTTCGGAGGCCGCAGCGGCGGGGACGATGGTCGTGCTCCTGTTGGCCATGCTTTACCGCAAGCTGAACTGGAATAACTTCCAGGGGGCTTTGCTGCGCACAGTCAGCACCTCCGGGTTCGTCCTCCTCATCATCGTAGGAGCGATGATGTTCGCCAGCCTGCTGTCTATAGAGCGCATCCCCCGTGAGTTAAGCGTCATGATAAGCGAGTTGGAGGTATCCCGCTACCTTGTAATAGCCGCCATCACCGGGTTGTTTATCCTGTTG
>JASLQE010000353.1 GCA_030744635.1 Dehalococcoidia bacterium
CGGCCCCCTGAGAGGGCAGGGAAAGCCCGGCGGCCAGCAGGGCTTTGGTCAGGGCGGCGCTGAGGGTGCGGTCCACGCCCATCACCTCGCCGGTGGACTTCATCTCCGGCCCCAGGAAGGAGTCCACCCCGATAAGCTTGGACATGGAGAACACGGGGGCCTTCACCGCCACCAGGTCCTGGGCAGGCCACAGCCCGCTCCGGTAGCCCAGCCCCGATAGGCTGCGGTCAAGCATCACCTCTACGGCCAGGCGCACCAGGGGCAGGCCGGTGACCTTGGATATGAAGGGCACGGTGCGGCTGGCCCGGGGGTTGACCTCCAGCACATAGACGCGGGGGGAATCGGCGGCCGGCGGCATGACCACGAACTGAATGTTCATCAGCCCCTTCACCCCCAGCCCCCGGCCGATGCTTATGGTATAGTCCACGATGGCGGCTTCCTCTTCCGGGCTCAGGCGCTGGGCCGGATAGACGGCGATGGAGTCCCCGCTGTGGACGCCCGCCCGCTCTATGTGCTCCATGATGCCGGGGATGAGCACCACATCGCCGTCGCACACGGCGTCCACCTCCACCTCCCGCCCCTCCAGGTACTTGTCAATGAGCACGGGGCGCTTGGAGTCCACCAGCAGTGCCTGTTTGGCGTACCGCTCCAGCTCCTCGGTGGCGTGGACTATCTCCATGGCCCGGCCACCCAGCACATAGCTGGGGCGCACCAGCACCGGGTAGCCGATGGCGTTGGCCACCTCCAGGGCGGCCTCTACGCTGGTGACCCCGGCCCCGGGCGGCTGGGGGATATCCAGGCGCTGCAGGAAGTCCTCAAAGCGGCGCCTGTCCTCGGCCAGGTCTATGGTCTCGGCGCTGGAGCCCAGTAGGTGATAGCCGCTCCGGGTAAGGGGCTCGGCCAGGTTAATGGCTGTCTGGCCGCCGAACTGGGCGATGGAGGGCACATCCCCGCCCTCGTTGTCCAGTATGTCCCGCACGCTCTCCTCATCCAGAGATTCAAAGTAGAGCCGGGTGGAGGTATCAAAATCGGTGGATACCGTCTCCGGGTTGGAGTTGGCCATGATGCTGGCCACCCCGGCCTGCTGCAGGGCCCAGGCGGCGTGTACGGAGCAGTAGTCAAACTCTATCCCCTGGCCGATGCGGATAGGCCCGGAGCCGATTACCAGGGCTTTCTTGCCCGGAAAGGCCTCGGCCTCGTTCTCCTGCTCATAGGTGCTGTAGAAGTATGGGGTCTCCGCCTCAAACTCGGCGGCGCAGGTGTCTACCATTTTATAGACTGGGCGGATGCCCCACCCCGAACGCATGGACCGCACCTGTTCGGGGAGGCGGTCGGCCAGGGTGCCAATCTGCTCATCGGCGAACCCCAGGCGCTTGGCCTGCCACAGCAGGTCAGGCGTCAGAGGCTCGGCCAGCAGCCGCTGTTCCATGTCCACGATGTTGCTCAGCTTGTAGAGGAACCAGGGGTCAATGCCGGTGCGCCGGACCACATCCTCCACCCCCATCCCCCTGCGCAGGGCGGCTATCACCACCCACAGGCGCAGGTCGTGGCCGTGGAAGGGGTAGCGGGCCAGGTCGGCCCCCCATCTCCGGTCCTCCCACAGCAGGCTGCGGCTCCCCATCTCCAAGGACCTCACCGCCTTCTGAAGGGCGGCCTCAAAGCTGCGGTCAATGGCCATAACCTCGCCGGTGGCCTTCATTTGGGTGCCAATCTGGCGCTCGCCGGTGGGGAACTTGTCAAACGGCCAGCGGGGTATCTTGACCACACAGTAGTCCAAGGCGGGCTCGAAGGCGGCCGTGGTGCGGCCGGTGACCTGGTTGGTAATCTCGTCCAGGTGGCGGCCCACGGCTATCTTAGCGGCCACCCGGGCTATGGGATAGCCGGTGGCCTTGCTGGCCAGGGCGGAGCTACGGCTCACCCGGGGGTTGACCTCGATGCTGTCGGAGGGGGTATCGGTGGGGGGGTTGCCCCAGGCCTCCGTCACCACGGGGTGTGGGGCCAGGGCAAGCTGGACATTGCAGCCACCCTCTATGCCCAGATGTCGGATTATCTTCAGCGAGGCGGAGCGCAGCATCTGGTACTCTTTGTCGGTGAGTGTCTGGCTGGGGGCCACCACGATGCTATCGCCGGTGTGGATGCCCATGGGGTCCAGGTTCTCCATGTTGCACACGGTGATACAGTTATCGGCGGCGTCCCGCATCACCTCGTACTCCACCTCTTTCCATCCCTCCAGGCACTTCTCCACCAATACCTGAACGATGGGGCTGGAGGCCAGCCCCCCGCCGGCTATTTCGGCCACCTCCTGAGGGGTGCGGGCGATACCACCCCCGGTGCCGCCCAGGGTGTAGGCGGGGCGGATGACCACCGGCAGCCCGATTTGCCCCGCGGTGCGCATGGCCTCCTCCACGGTGCCCACGGTGGTGCTGGGGGGCGCCGGCTCGCCGATGCCCATGAGCATCCGGCGGAACAGCTCCCGGTCCTCGGCCTCCTGGATGGTGCGCAGGGGGGTGCCCAACAGGCGCACGCCGTAGCGGTCCAGCACCCCGGCCTCGGCCAACTCCACGGCCAGGTTGAGGCCGGTCTGGCCGCCTAGGGTGGGTAGCAGGCCATCGGGCAGCTCTCGCTCTATTATGCGGGCGATGACCTCACAGGTGAGTGGCTCCACATACACGGTATCGGCGACGCCCTCGTCGGTCATGATGGTGGCGGGGTTGGAGTTGACCAGGACGGAGGTGACGCCCTCCTCCCGGAGGGCCTTGCAGGCCTGGGTGCCGGCGTAGTCAAACTCCGCCGCCTGGCCGATGACAATCGGCCCGGAGCCTATGACGAGGACCTTCTTGGGCTTATCCGTCAACTGGCCACTCCCTACAGGGCCTTTCCCGTGATGAGTGCCTCTTTGATAAGGGGGTTGCCCTCCTGCTTCATGGCTTCAAACTCCTCCCTTGTATAGACCAGAGGCTCTATGGGGAGGTCGGTAAGGGCCAGGATGCGGCCGATGCGCTCATGGAACCGCTCTTGGAAATCACCTACGATTATGAGGTCTATGTCGCTCCCCTCGTGAACTTCCCCTATAGCGAAGGAGCCGTGTAGCCATATTTCCTTGACGGGAAGGGTAGCCTTCAACTCCTGTACAAACTGGCTCAGTCCTTCGTAATATTCTTCAAGGCGGTCAATATTGACTCGCACCAGCTTAGGCATCAGTCCACCCTCACCCCCTCGGTCCCATCCGATTGGGTTCCACCCATCGGAGTCCGATGATGCTCCGTTCATCGGACCAGTCCCTCTGCAGTGGCCTCGCCCCTGCACCCCGTAGGGGCAGGTCTTGACCCGCCCGGTGGACTTCCCGCTGGACTCCCCTATTTCCCACCGCCGCCTTAATCAGCATGGCTATCGCCCATGCGGCGCATTTCACGCTCTATAAGCTGGTAGTCGGCCTGGGGTATTTCCCGGAGGTCAAAGCGCAGCAGCTGCCCCAGGGATAGGCTTTCCCCACCCCGACCCTGCGCCAGTGATAGGCGGGGTACCAGGGGGCTGGCGGGCACCATCTGGGCACGGGGCAGCACCAGCAGGGGGCGGCGTTCAAACCGCACCGGGTAGCTGCCATCGGGCCACAGCCGTCCCCAGTCCAGGTAGCAGCGCCCCCGGGCCTCGGCCAGGACGCCGAACAGCGCTAACTGCTTGATGTAGTACACGAACAGGTCCCCCGGCTCCACCCTCAGGGCACGGTTGAACTCCGCATCCTTGTAGCCGTCAACAGCGAACTCGTATTCTTCATCAACCTGGAACCGTTCATAGCTGATGCTGCTCAGCCAGTAGCTCATCCCCTCACCATCTTCACGAAACGGTCAAAGAGGTACTCGTTGTCGCGAGGGCCGGGGGAGGCCTCCGAGTGGTACTGCACGGAGAGGATGGGCAGCTCCCGGTGTCGCAGGCCCTCCAGGGTGCCGTCGTTGAGGTTGATGTGGCTGACATCCATGCCCCGCTTAAGGCCGTCGCCGTCCACGGCGTAGCCGTGGTTCTGGGCGGTGATATACACCCGGCCGGTGCCCATATCCCGCACCGGGTGGTTGGCCCCGCGGTGTCCGAATTTCAGCTTGAAGGTGCTGGCGCCGAATACCCGGCCCAGCACCTGGTGGCCCAGGCAGATGCCGAAAATGGGTTTGCGTCCCACCAACTGCTCTACGGTACCCACCAGGTAGTCCAGCAAGGCGGGATCACCGGGGCCGGGGGAGATGAGTATGCCGTCCGGATTGAGGGCCAGTATCTCCTCCACCGGGGCTGTGCAGGGGAGAGCGGTGGAGCGGCACCCCCGGGCATGCAGCAGGCGCAAGATGTTATGCTTCACCCCGCAGTCCACCACCGCTATGTGGGGGGCCGGTGCGGAGGCCTCCTGCCACTGGTACCGGTGGCGGGTGGTTACCTCCCGCACGAAGTCCACCGCACCGTAGCTGGGGCATGACGCAAGTAGCTCCAGGGCCTCCCCCGGGGAGAGGCGCGTGGTGAGCACCCCCATCATGACCCCGACGGTGCGCAACCGGCGGGTAAGGGAGCGGGTATCCACCCCGGCGATGCCAGGTATCCCGTTATCCGCCAGATAGCGGTGCAGGCTGCCCCGGCTCAGGCCGTGGCTGGGCACCGGGCACTCCTCCCTCACTACGAAGCCCCGGACCTGAATACGGCCCGATTCGTTATCCATATCGTTGGTGCCGTAGTTGCCCACCAGGGGATAGGTCATGGTGACCGTCTGCCCGGCGTAAGAGGGGTCTGTGAGCACCTCCTGATAGCCGGTCATGCTGGTGTTGAACACCACCTCACCGTAGGCCGTGTCCTGGGAGCCAAACGGCACACCCTGATACACAGACCCGTCCCCCAGGACCAGGAAGGCGGTGCGCTTCACGCTAACCTCGAATCCTCTGAGGCTCCGCCTGGCTGGAGAGGGAGAGGCTCACCGCTTCATCGCGGTAGGCCAGTACCCCCTGTGCCAGGGTGGCCATCACCTTTCCGCGCAGGGCCCTCCCGGCCAGTGGGGTGTTCCTGCCCCTGGAGGCGAATGCGGTGGGGTCCACCACCCACTCCCGGGTGGGGTCAAAGAGCACCACATCAGCCGGGAGGCCCACGGTCAGGCTGCCCAGCGGGTGGCCGATGACCTTGGCAGGGCCGGTGGTGAGCCTGGTGACCAGGGTCATCAGGTCCATCTCCCCGCTGTGGACCAGGGCCAGCAGCGCCCCCAGGGCGGTCTCCAGGCCGCTGATGCCCGGCGGGGCGAAGTCGAACTCCACCAGCTTGTCCATCGCGGTATGGGGGGCATGATCGGTGGCGATGGCGTCAATGACGCCGTCCCGTAGACCGTCAACAAGTGCCCGCACATCCTGTGGGGCACGCAGGGGGGGGTTCACCTTGGCGCTTGTATCGTATGGGACAGGGGCCAGTACCTGCTCATGGGTAAGGGTGAGGTGGTGAGGGGTGACCTCGGCGGTTACCGGCAGGCCCTCCTCCCTGGCCCGACGGACCATCTCCATTGCTCCGGCGGTGGAGATGTGGCACAGGTGCAGCTTCGCCCCAGTAAGGCGTGCCAGGGCGATATCCCGGGCCACGGCGGCCTCCTCGGCGGCGGCGGGGATGCCCCGCAGCCCCAGGCGCAGGGAGACCTCGCCCTCGTGCATGGCCCCGTCACGGGATAGGGCCTCATCCTCGGCGTGCTCCATGATGGGCAGCCCGAAGGAGAGGCTGTACTCCAGAGCGTGACGCATCAGGCGGGGGTCGGAGACGGGGCTGCCGTCATCGCTGAAGGCCACGGCACCGGCGGCGGCCATTGCGGCCATCTCCGCCAGCTCCTGCCCCCTGCGGCCCTTGCTGATACAGCCCACCGGCAGCACCTTGACCACCCCTTTGGTCCGGGCCTTCTCCTTTATGAAGTCTATTATCGCGGCGCTGTCCGTGGGGGGGTTGGTGTTGGGCATGGCGCACACGGTGGTGAAGCCGCCCCGGGTGGCGGCCCGGGTGGCGGTGGCAATTGTCTCCTTCTCCTCATAGCCCGGCTCCCGCAGGTGGCAGTGGAGGTCAACGAAGCCGGGGGCCACCACCAGTCCGGTGGCATCTAATATGGCATCCAGCTCCTGTGGGGGGGCACCCGGACCCACCCAAGCGATATGGCCGTCTTCTATGAGTAGGTCAGCGGGGGCATCGTGGCCCGAGGCGGGGTCTATGAGGCGTCCGCCGCTGATGAGCAGCCTGTGGTTCATCCTTCACCTCCCAGTATGAGATACAGCAGCGCCATGCGCACCGCTACACCGTTGGCCACCTGGCTCTCTATAAGAGAGGCGGCACCGTAGCTTACCTCCGGGGATAGCTCCACCCCCTGGTTCACCGGTCCGGGGTGCATCACCAAGGCACCGGGACGGGCCAGGGACAGGCGGTGGGGGTTTATCTGGTAGCGAGCGATGTACTCCTCTACGCTGGGCAGCAGGCCGGCCTCCTGACGCTCCCGCTGCAGGCGCAGGGCCATTATCACATCCACCCCGTCCAGGGCCGCGTCCAAGTCCGTCTCCCGGCGCACACCGGGAAAGGCGGCGGCGAAGGCCGGGGGTAGCAGTGTGGGCGGGCCGCAAACGGTGACCTCCACCCCGGCGGCGGCCATACCGTAGAGGTTGGAGCGTGCCACCCTGCTGTGAAGGATATCTCCCACGATGACTACCCGAAGTCCCTCCAGCCTCCCCAGCCGCTCCCGGATGGCGTACAGGTCCAGCAGGGCCTGGGTGGGATGGGCGTGCCAGCCATCGCCGCCGTTGATGATGCTGCACTTGGTGTGGCGGGCGGCGATATATGGAGCACCGGACTGGGTGTGACGCATCACGATGACATCCACACCCATGGCCTCCAGTGTGCGTACGGTATCTACCAGGGACTCCCCCTTGGCAGCACTGGAGGTAGCGGCGGCCATGCTGACCACATCGGCGCTGAGGTTCTTGGCGGCTAGCTCGAATGAGGCCCGGGTGCGGGTACTGGACTCGTAGAACAGGGTGGCCACCGTTTTCCCCCGGAAGGTGGGCACCCGCTTGATAGGGCGGCCCAGCACCTCCTTCATGGCATCGGTGGTCTCCATCACCTGCTCAATGTCCGGGAGGGAGAAGGAGTCCATGTCCAGGACATGGGTGTGCCCCCAGCGGGCGGTGTTGAAGGGGGTAGCGCCGACGCTCACAGTCTGGCCCCTTCGCGCTGCACGATAGCCACCTCGTCCCGGCCGTCCACCTCCACCAGCCTCACCGCCACATCCTCGTCCCGGGAGGTGGGCATATTCTTGCCCACATAGTCAGCCCGGATGGGCAGCTCCCGGTGGCCCCGGTCCACCAGCACCGCCAGTTGCACCACCTCCGGTCGCCCGAAATCCATAAGGGCGTCCATGGCGGCCCGAATGCTGCGGCCGGTGTAAAGGACATCATCCACCAGCACCACTCGCTGTCCGGTGATGTCCTGCGGTATGGAGGTGTGGCGTATGGGGGGCAGACGGTGGAGGGGGACATCATCCCGGTATAGGCCGATGTCCAGGGTGCCCACCGGCACCTCCTGTCCCTCGAACCCGGCGATGGTGCCGGAGATGCGCTGCGCCAGGGGTGCCCCCCGTGTAAGCATGCCTATCAGCACCAACCCCTGACAGCCGTGGTTGCGCTCCACCACCTCGTGGGCGATGCGCACCAGGGCACGTCGGATGTCCTGAGCGGTGAATATGACCTTCTCAGGCATTAAAAAACCCCTCGCCGGCCTCCGACAAGGGGCACATAATGACCGTATGGGGTATCAGACTGGCTCATCTTAGCCTCCCTTATCAGCCTCTCCGGACTGACTTAAAGGACCCACCTTCTATTAGACTTTACCACAATCCCGTCCTTTTTTCAAGAAGGCGAATTGACTCATAACAAAAGTTACCGAAGGAAGATGGTATCGTTGCCGCAAAATAAGTGTTACCCATAGAGGGGAGTATGACACGAGGCAGCATACGAGAATACACCGAGGCTGCTATCTTAGAGCTACGGAGAAGGAGAAGGCATCGAAGCTTGCCGAAAGCCTATTGAGTCAGAATTGCCAAAAACCGGAAGCTTCGGTTTAATCAAAGCTACAAGCTGCGTTGCCCCAGTGGGGGGCAGGCACGGGTGCAGTGGGTGCACCCGTAGTTCAGGTAGCCGTGCAAATTCTGGAGCTTATTGATAAAGCTGGCGCTCCTCAACATCGCCTTGCGTTCCTCGTTCCCCGGCTGGTCAAGCAGCTCAACTAGGAACCGCATCAGGTGCCCGGGGTCATGGCCCTGGCTGTTGCGCACGCAGCGGTGGGAGATGGTCTTGCCGTCCTCGGTGAAGGCATTGCCCGGGCAGGCGTCCACGCAGGGGAAGGAGCAGGTCTGACACGGGTTGTAGTCCCCCACCGTGGGGGCATCGGTCTCCACATCCAAGCTGGTCAGCAGCCCCAGAAACCACTGGCGGGGTCCGTACTGGGGCGTAAGGGCCAGGGTATTCCGCCCCCATACCGCCAGTCCGGACTGCACGGCGGCATGGCGCAGCGATACCATACCCCTGGGCATACGGTAGCTGTCCTCATCCATCTCAAAGGGGCGGTGGAGGGGCACCATGAAGGTCCGCCCGCCGTAGCCGTCCTCCAGCGACTTGGCCAGTATATACCCCGCACGGATGGCCGTGGCCTCCGGAGCATACATGTAGCTGTGCATGTGGCTCCAGGCATCGGTGTCGAAAGCGCCGTAGAGATGCCGGAAGACCAGGATGACAAGTGACCGGGAATCCGTCAGCCAGTTGCGGGGGTCTGGGGAGTTGGGGCTATGGTAATCACGGAGGTTCAGGAAGCCCACCAAGTCGGCCCCCAGGCTCCTGGCCCGCTCCCTTATCTCATCCTTGTCCCCAGACCGGAGAGCCATGCCTTCCCCCTTCTCTGTCTAGGACTATTGTATTGACCCCCGGCGGCGGTGTCAAAGGCCGCTATAGGGGTCGCTTAGCGGCTCTCACCAGTTCCAGTAGGCCCAGTCCGATGCGGCCATGGAGGCCTCCCGCTCCCACATCAGGGCCGGGCGGGACTCCGAGGCCAGCAGACCGACGATGAACGAATCATAGTAACGGCCATCACGAGGAAAGCTCTGTCGCAGCCGGCCCTCTTTGGTGAAGCCCGCCCTCTTGAGCAGCTTGAAAGCCGCCTCGTTGAACACGGGGATATTGGCCCAGGCCCGGTGCAGGCACAGGCCGTTGAACACCAGGTCCAGGAGGCTGTGGAGCGTGGCCGTTCCATATCCCTGGCGGCAGAGGTCCCTCCGGCCGATGAGGAAGGACAGCTCCGCCCAGCCTAGGAAGTCCTGCAGCGCGATGTGGGCTTCCCCGATGTGTTCGCCCTCC
>JASLQE010000354.1 GCA_030744635.1 Dehalococcoidia bacterium
GGCCCCTGTCCCGCAGGAGAGCTGAGAGGCAACTTCACCCGCCAGGGATATGAGCAGGCCGTTGAAACCGCCAGGGGGTACATCGCCGCCGGGGATATCTTCCAGGTGAACCTGTCCCAGCGCTATGAGGCACCGTTGCGAATTCCCCCATGGGAGCTATACTTGAAGCTCAGAAGGCTCAACTCGGCCCCCTTCGCCGCCTACCTCAACTTTGAGGATGCCATCGTAGCCAGCGCCTCGCCGGAGCTTTTTCTGAGGCTGCGGGGAGACCGGGTGGAGACCCGCCCCATGAAAGGCACCCGGCCCCGGGGCGCTACCCCTGGGGAGGATGAGGCCCAGGCCCGGGAGCTGCTCTCCAGTGCCAAAGACCGGGCCGAGAATGTAATGATTGTGGACCTGGAGCGCAACGATATCGGCCGCGTTTGCCGCTTCGGCAGCGTAAAGGTGCGCCAGCTCCACACCCTGGAGAAGTACGCCACTGTATTTCAACTTACATCTACAGTGGAAGGTAGGCTCCGAGAAGGGTTGGGTGCAGTGGACCTCCTCCGGGCCACCTTCCCCGGCGGCTCCGTCACCGGAGCGCCCAAGGTGAGGGCCATGGAGATAATAGATGAGCTGGAACCCACCCGCCGCGGGCCGTACACCGGGGCTATAGGCTACCTGGGATTTGACGGCAACATGGAGCTCAACATCGCCATCCGCACCTTTGTAATCACGGGCGGCAGGGTATATTTCCAGGTAGGAGGAGCGGTGACATATGACTCCAGTCCACAGGCCGAGTACCAGGAGACCCTAGACAAGGCAAAGGCCCTAATGCAGGCCCTGGGGGTGGCCACACTGTGATTCACTTGAAACAAGATGCCATGCTGTGCGTGTCCAAACATAGGCGGAGTAATGAGCCTGGCAGGGTATGCCGTTCACCCCTCAACGGTCTCGGGGTGGCGACCCTGATGGGCGTTTCATGAGCCGCCCAGAGGAGGTAATCTACCTCAACGGAGAGCTGGTGCCCCACTCCCAGGCAGCCATCTCCCCCTTTGACCATGGCTTCCTATACGGCTACGGTGTGTTCGATACCCTGCGCACCTACGGGGGCCGCTTCTTCCGCCTCAAGGCGCACCTGGGACGTCTCTATAATTCCCTGGGCGTGGTGGGACTTGCCTGCCCTCTGAATGCCGAAGGGATACAGGACGCCCTTTACAAGACAATACGGGCCAACGGGCTGGATGAGGCCCGTGTGCGCCTCACCGTCTCCGCGGGGGAGGGGGAAGCTGCCCCGGAGCCTCTCCCCACCACTCCCACGGTGCTCATCACCGCCCACCCCCTCACCCCCATCTCCGAGTCCGCCTACCAGAAAGGGTATTCCGCCGTCATCGCCGGACCTCTCACCAACAGCTCTTCGCCACTGTGCGGGGTGAAGTCCTGCAACTACCTCGGCTTCCTGCTGGCCCAGCGTCAGGCGCGTGGGGCTGGGGCGCAGGAGGCCCTGCTGCTCAATGAGAAGGGACACCTGACCGAAGGCACCTTTACCAACCTCTTCCTGGTCAAAGACGGCACCCTGATAACAACCGACCTGGCCAGCGGCCCCCTGCCCGGTATCACCCGGGGGGCCGTGCTGGAGCTGGCCTGGGTCCTGGGGGTGGCGGTGGCGGAGAGGCCGGTGAACCCCTCCGAGTTGGCCGCCGCCGATGAGGCCTTCCTCACCAGCTCTGTCCTGGAGGTGATGCCGTTGACTCAGGTGGACGGGCGTCCGGTTGGCGGCGGCGGGCCAGGACGCATCACAAAGAGCTTGATGGCTGCCTACCGGGATGCGGTACGCAGGGAGACCGCCCGCAGCGAGACTGCAACGTGAACCCCCCGGCTGTCACCCGCATAGGCGGCCGGGAGTTCCGCTGGGGGGAGCGCACCTTCATCATGGGTATTATCAATGTGACCCCGGACTCCTTCTCCGGGGACGGCCTGGCATACGATGTAGGGGCGGCGGTGTCCCGGGCGCAGCGGATGGAGGCCGAGGGC
>JASLQE010000355.1 GCA_030744635.1 Dehalococcoidia bacterium
AAGGGTATTATGCCAACATCTATCTTCCCATCCCGTCCTCCCGAAAATTTTTCCCAAGTGGCCCCCCCAATCCGTGCTATAATCGGAAACACCATGGAGACGCTGGCCCAGGGTGCCCGCGCGTTGGGGCTGGCCCTCTCCCCCTCGCAGATAGAGCAGTTTGAGATATACTACCGGGAGCTTGTAGACTGGAACCGGCGGCTGAGCCTCACAACTATAGTGGACTACCTGGGTGTGCAGACGCGCCATTTTTTGGATTCCCTCTCGGCGGCACCCGCCCTGGGGAAAGGGACGGAGAGGGTGATTGATATCGGTAGTGGGGCTGGTTTTCCTGGGCTGCCCCTGAAAGTCCTTCTCCCCTCTCTGAACCTTGTGCTCTTGGAGTCCCTATCCAAAAAGACGGTCTTCCTCAACCATCTTCTGACCCGGCTGGGGATAGAGGGGGTGGAGGTGCTCACAGCCCGGGCAGAAGATGTAGCACACCTCCCCGGATACCGAGAGTGCTTTGATGCAGTGCTGGGACGTGCCCTGGCCCCCCTACCGGTAATGGCAGAGCTGGCCCTGCCACTGGCCCGTATCGGCGGTCGAGTTATCGCTCACAAAAAGGGTGATATCTCCACCGAGGTGTCTACCTCCGCCAGGGCCATCGGCCTCATGGGAGGCCGGCTGCTGGACATATCTGAAGTGGGCCTGCCGGGGCTGCCGGGCCACTGCCTGGTGGTGATGGAGAAGGTCTCCCCCACCCCTGAGCGATACCCCCGCCGTGCCGGAATGCCCGCCAAACGACCCATTATGTAAAGAAAGGCCCGTGTCAACAGACATATCTATCAAGAGGCGCTTCCTAAACCTGCGCACCGCTATCAGCTTCGCGCTGGCACTGGCCTTTATCCTTTTTCTGCTCCTGCGGTTGGATGTGGACCTGGGGGACACCTTTCAGCGTATGAGGTCCAGCAGCCCGCTGCCCTATTTTGCGGCCTTTCTGGTCTACTATGCCACCTTCCCCCTGCGGGCGTGGCGTTGGCGACTGCTGCTGGAAAACACCGGGGAGCACCGCGTGCCTTCACTGTGGAGGCTGACTCTCATATTGCTTATCAATTGGTTTGCCAACACCATCGTCTACGCCCGCCTGGGGGATGCCTACCGTGCCTATTTGCTGCGGGCGGAGACCGGGGCCGGTTTCGCCCGCGCCATGGGGACAGTAGTAGCCGAGCGGATTATGGACCTGATGGTGGTAGTCAGCCTCATGCTACTGGCGGGACTGGGTGCCTGGCAGCAAGGCGAGTGGGCGGCGCTGCCATTCCTGGGGCTGGGCCTCCTATCTTTCCTGGGGCTATTCCTGGTGCTCGTAGCGTGGTTAGGGCCCTGGCTGGTCAACAGGCTGCCACCCCAGCTAAGCCATATACTGGCGTCCCTGCAGCAAGGGGTATTGGGTAGCTTTCGCCGGCTTCCGTTCATCGCTCTCCTCAGTATCGCCATATGGCTGCTGGAGACCGCCCGCTTCTTCCTTGTCGCCACAGCGCTGGATATACAGGTTAACCCCATGCTGCTGCTGTTCACCGCCCAGGCGGTCGCCCTGCTGGTGGCCCTTCCACTCACCCCAGGCGGCATTGGCATAGTGGAGCCAGGCGTGGCCGGCATTCTAATGCTGGCACTCCCCCGGGAGGCCGCCTGGTCCATAGCTATCCTGGACCGCACCGTAAGCTACCTGAGCCTTATCGTAGTGGGGTTGGCGGTGTTGCTGGCACGAGAGCTTTTTTACCTCAAAGGGGCGCCCTCACGAGAGACGTCTGGCTGTAAGGAAAATGGGTAAAGTTTTGCCGGTTGCAGCCTGTTTCCCATAAGAATGTATATCTGATACACCACGCTGATGGTGGGTTTCGGATTACCAAGTCCTGAAAAAGTGTGGTAGAATATTGCCGATCAGGGAGGTGACAATGTGGCCCTCAGCCGCCATGACCTATACGAGCACCGGGGGTAGCTACTACCCCGGCTGCCCAGGAGATGCCTATTGCTATAACAGCCACAGGCATCAGGCCAACCGGATACGAGGGTCATATACCAACAGTACTGGAACAGACTGCTCAAGCCTGAGGTGCTGGGGGTAGGGAAGGGGCCAAGCCTTCCATTCTTGTATTTCCTTAAAAAAGGAGGCTATTAATGTCTACTGCCTTACGAATTATCACCTGGTTCAAAGACATTGGTAAAAACGACATCGGCATTGTTGGTGGCAAGGGGGCCAACCTCGGGGAGCTATCCCAAGCCGACATCCCCGTTCCCCCTGGATTCATAGTAACCGTTCAGGCATATTTCAGTTTTATTGATAGCACTAGTCTCAAGGGCGCCATAAAAGACCGCCTTTCCGGTCTGGACACAGAATCAAAGCAGCTCAATATCGCCGCTGCGGAGCTGCAAGAGCTGGTGATGAAAGCGGAAATGCCCGCTGAAATCGCCCGCCAGATAGAGAAGGCCTACGCCAAAATAGGTGGCCTAGTAGCCGTGCGCTCCTCTGCCACCGCCGAAGACCTGCCCGGGGCCTCCTTCGCCGGCCAGCACAGCACCTTCCTGAATATACAAGGCGGGAAGGAAGTAGTGCAGGCCGTGCACAAGTGTTGGGCTTCACTGTTTGAACCCCGGGCCATCTTTTATCGGGACCATCATGGCTTTGAACACCTCAAAGTGGGTATCGCCGCCGTGGTGCAGCGGATGGTGCAATCATCCGTATCGGGCACCCTGTTCACCGCCGACCCCCACAGTGGAGACAGCGATAAAACGATAATAGAGGCTGTCTATGGGCTGGGCGAGGCCCTGGTATCAGGGGAAATACAGCCGGATACCTACACGGTGGAAAAGGCAGGCCAGAAACTCATGGAGGCCCGCGTAGCCACCCAGAACTGGGAGTTGCGCCGGGAGCCTGGCAGCAAGGACGGATACTCCAAAATCACCGTAGATCCCTCACGGCGAGAGGCCCAGAAGCTGCCTGAAGCCCAAATCAAGGAGCTTACCAGCATAGGCTCGCACATAGAAGGGCACTACGGCAACCCGCAGGACATTGAATGGGCCATGGAGGGCGAGTCTATCTATATAGTACAGTCCAGGCCCATCACCACCATGACGCCCAAGTGGGAGCAGGAGATATCCGAGCTGGTGGGCGAGGTATTGACGGAGGGTTTGGCCGCCAGCCGCGGGGTGGCCTGGGGACCGGTGAAAATCATTTCCAGCACCGCCGAAATCGCCAAGGTAGGGAAGGGCGATGTGCTGGTAGCCAAGATGACCAACCCGGACCTGGCCCCCGCTATGAACCGGGCTGCCGGAATAATTACGGACGAGGGGGGCCTGACCTCCCACGCCGCCATAGTCAGCCGGGAGATGGGTATCCCCTGCGTAGTAGGCACCTCAAACGCCACCAAAATATTTAAGGACGGCCAGATTGTCACCGTGGACGGGTTCCATGGCCGGGTCTACAAGGGTAAGATTACTATTGACACCGGCCCGACGGTTATCCGCACGGAGAAGCTACGCACCCGCACCCGCGTGTATGTGAACCTGGCCGACCCATCCCGGGCCGAATATGTTGCCGGCTTGGACGTGGACGGTATCGGGCTGCTACGGGCGGAATTCATAATCGCCCACCACATCCGCGAGCACCCCAGGTACATGATGTCCAGGGGGCGGGGTGCCAAGTTTACCGAAAAGCTGGCTGACGGCATAGGCATATTCGCCAAGGCCTTTCACCCCAGACCGGTGGTCTACCGCACCACGGATTTCAAGACCAACGAGTACCGCAACCTTAAAGGGGGAAGGAACTACGAGATTGTGGAGAGCAACCCTATGCTGGGATACCGGGGCTGCTCCCGCTATATCCGCGAGATGGAGTCCTTTGTACTGGAGATGGATGCTATCAAGAAAGTGCGCGAGGAGTATGACAACCTGTGGGTAATGTTGCCCTTCGTGCGCAGCCCCCGTGAGATGGCTGCTACCCTGGAGGTATTGAAACAGGCCGGTCTGGTACAGTCTCCCAATCTCAAGATGTGGATGATGGTTGAGGTGCCCTCCAATGTGTTGCTCATCGACCAGTTCCTGGATGTGGGCATAGATGGCATCTCAATCGGCTCCAACGACCTCACCCAGTTGGTACTGGGTATAGACCGGGACAGCCGAATCCTGTCCGAGGACTTTGATGAGCAGGACGATGCTGTGACGGTGGCCATGGAAAAGGTGGTTACGACCACCAAGAGGCGCATGGTAACCAGCTCTATCTGCGGTCAGGCCCCGTCTAACTATCCCGACCTCACCATGAAGCTGGTCCAGTGGGGTATTACCTCGGTCTCCGTCACTCCGGATATGATTGACCAGACCAGGGAGGTTGTGGCTAACGTAGAGTCCCGCCTGGGCATCGCCCCGGAGCCTGCGGAGGCATAGGGAGCGCTTATTGCCACACCGGGGCATCCGAGAACGGCTGGAGGCCCGGGAAGAAAGCCTTTCACCCCACGCCACCCGTAGTCGGCTTTCCCGAGGCCGTATCCGCCCTGAGGCACCGCACCCTCTGCGTACGGAATTCCAGAGGGACCGGGATCGCATTGTACATACCAACGCCTTCCGCCGGCTCAAGCACAAGACCCAGGTCTTCGTGGCCCCCCTTGGCGACCACTATGTCACACGGCTTACACACACCCTGGAGGTATCCCTGATTGCCCGTACTATCTGCAGGGCATTGAACCTCAACGAGGACCTGGCCGAGGCCATCTCCCTGGGACACGACCTGGGGCACACCCCCTTCGGTCACATCGGAGAGGAAGCCCTGGGCCAGCTACTCCCGCAGGGCTTCAGCCACAACGAGCAGAGCCTGCGCGTGATAGATATGCTGGAAAACGACGGCAAGGGCCTCAACCTCACCTTTGAGGTAAGGGAAGGCATCCGGCACCACTCCAAGGACAGGGCAGAGGTGCTGGGTGAGGAGTGGGGACACCGATCAACGCTGGAGGCCCAGGTGGTCAAGCTGGCCGACCTCTTCGCCTACATCAACCATGATGTCAGCGATGCCATACGGGCAGGCCTCCTCGCCGAATCAGACCTTCCCCCCGCATCGGCCCGGGTGCTGGGCACAACCCCCTCCCGCCGCATCAACATCCTGATATCGGATACGGTAGAAGCGTCCTGGACGGCTACCGGACTGGTGCATGGCACCCCTCGCATTGGCATGAGCCCTCGGGTGCGCCGTGCGGCGGGGGAGCTGCGGGACTTCCTCTTTGAGCGGGTATATACCCCCCGCTCCGCACTGGATGAGACACAGCGGGCGCAGGAGGCGGTACGCCTGCTCTTCCGCTTCCTGCTGGACCACCCCGAACAGCTACCGCCGGAATACCACCTGATGGAGGAACCTCAAGAGAGAAAGGTGGCCGATTTTATTGCCGGCATGACTGACCACTACGCCCTGCGTCTGGCCCGGGAGGTTGAACCATCACGCATCTGGCCGCTGCCTGCGTTATAATAGGTATCGGGTTATTGGGGGTCTCCAGGCAATGCCGGTTGAGTTGATGTACCGTATTCCTGAGCGATTGCCCCTATATTCTCTATTCAGACCTGGGAAGGGCTGCCACTAAGTCTATGAGCACCGCAGAAGAAATAAAGCAGAAGTTAGACATCGTAGAGATAGTGTCGGAGCACACCCAGCTGCACAAGTCGGGCAAGAACTTCCGGGGGCTTTGCCCCTTCCACGCCGAGAAAGAGTCTTCCTTCTATGTCTTCCCCGACCGCGGGGGCTGGCACTGCTTCGGCCGGTGCAACACCGGCGGAGATATCTTCGCCTTTGTTATGAAACGGGAAAATATCCAGTTCGTGGAGGCCTTGCGTGCCCTGGCGGAGAGGGCCGGAGTAGACCTGAAACCCCACCCCCAGGCAGAGGCCCAGGCCAGGGAGAGGGAGGGCCTGCACCGCCTTAACGAGGCCGCCGTGGACTACTACCACAACCTTTTGGTCCACGCCACCGCCGGTAAGGCGGCCCTGGAATACCTGAAGAAGCGGGGCGTCACCTTGGAGACGGTGATGGACTTCAAGCTGGGGTATGCCCCCGCCTCCCACCACCAACTCCACCCTCATCTGGAGGGGTTGGAGTTCCCTCGAACAGAGATTGTCACGGCGGGACTGGCCCGTCAGAACGATGATGGCAGCATACATGACCTGTTCCGCAACCGGCTGCTGTTCCCTATCCGGGACGCATCCGGCAGACCAGCCGGGTTCGGAGGCCGCGCCCTGGACGATGCCACCCCCAAATACCTCAATACCCCGGCCACACCGGTCTTTGATAAACGCTCCCTGCTCTACGGCCTGGACCGGGCACGGGAGGCTATCCGTAAGCAGGACCGGGCCGTTATAGTAGAAGGGTATATGGATGTTATTGCCGTCCACCAGGCGGGTTACCGCGATACCGTAGCAACCATGGGTGTAGCCCTCACCCAGAACCAGCTACTGGGGCTCAAGCGGCTCACCCGCAACCTGGTGCTGGCGCTGGACGCCGACGAGGCTGGGGTGGAGGCCACGCTCAAGGGGGTTGAGGTGGCCGTGTCCACTTTGGGCGACAAAGTAACGCCAGTACCCACCTGGCAGGGTGTGGTCCGCTACGAACGCATACTGGATGCGGAAATCCGGGTGCTGGCCCTGCCCCAGGGACTGGACCCGGACGAAGTCATACTTCAGGACACTTCCCGGTGGCAAGACCTGCTGAATACGGCCCCACCCGTTATGGACTTCCTCCTGGATGCCCTGGCCATCCAGGTACAGGCGGACGCCAAGTGGCAGGACAAGGTAGCACTGGTAAGGCAGCTCCGCCCACTGTTCGACGAAATAAAAGACCCCATACGGTGGTCATACTATACACAGAGGCTCTCCCGGCGGCTGGGGGTGGAGGAGCGTCTCCTCTCCCAGGCCCTGTCCCCCAGCGCAGAGGAAGACGCCCGGCGCAACCCCACACGGGCACCGGGCCGACCATCTACCACTAACCACGCGGCTCGCAAAGCCACCATATCGCAACTGGGGCTGGAGGAGTACACCCTGGCACTCTGCCTCGCCTCCCCTGAGCTGAAGCGAGAAGCGGAAACACTGCCTGCCGAGCTATTTGAGGACTCCCTGAACCGTGAGCTGTTCCGGCTCTGGCAGGATACCTCAGATGTAGATAGCCTCCGCGATGAGGCAGGGGAGCCCCTACGAGAACACCTGGACTCGGTGCTGGCCCATCCCCTCCCTCCACTCTCTCAGGATAAACGCTTTGCCGCATTTAAACAGGCTGGGCTCCGGTTACTGGAACGCCACCTCCGTCGGGAGCTTGCCGCTCGCCGGGACTCATTATCCCCCGTCTCCGGGGATACCCAGAGAAACCTGTCGTTTACAGATACCGCCGTGGAAGAAACAGGTGAAGACAGTAACCCCCTTGAAGAAATGGGGACCAATATCCAGCTCAGGCAGGTGCTCCAGGCAGAGCGCTCCCTGAGCAAGAAAGCAATTCCCTGAAACTGGGAAAGGGGTAAGCATGGACCCTGATATATTCCCCCGGAACATCAACCTGACATCCCGCCAGAGCAGACGAGGTGACCTTCTGGCCGAAGACTCCCACCCTGGAGAACGGAGGGAAGAACCCACCGACGAGTCCACCCCACAAA
>JASLQE010000356.1 GCA_030744635.1 Dehalococcoidia bacterium
ACGGCCCCTACCGGGACTACCGGGCGCCTGACATAGTTACGATGGCCATGGGAGGATTTATGTCCCTCACCGGCGAACCGGATCGTGACCCGCTACGCTTGAGCTTTCCGGTCTCTCATTCCCTGGCATCACTGCAAGCGGCCCTGGGGGCGATGGTGGCCTTCCAACACCGGCAGGCCACCGAGCAGGGCCAGTTCGTTGATGTATCCGCCCAGGAAAGCGTCACCACGGCCCTGCTCAACGCCCTACCCATGTGGGATATTAACCGGATGATGATTCAAAGGTCGGGCCGCTTCCGCTCCGGGCTGAGCTCGGGGGTGAAGCAGAGGCAGATGTGGGCGTGTAAGGACGGGGCGGTGGCCTTTATGGTATTGGGGGGGATAGGGGGTGCCAAGTCCAACCGCGCACTGGTCAAATGGATGGAAACGGAGGGCATGGGGGACGATATCCTGAGCGCGATGGACTGGGACCAGTTTGACATGGCCACCGCCAGCCAGGACTTCCACAGCCAGGCGGAGGAGGCCATAGGCCGGTTCTTCATGTCTCACACCAAGCTGGAGCTACACCAGGGAGCGGTAGATAAAGGGATATGGCTCCAGCCTGTCTCCGTTCCCCGGGATATAGCGGAGAGCATCCACCTTGAGGCCCGTGACTTCTGGACAAAGGTGCCGCACCCCGAGGTGGGGGAGGATATCACTTATCCCGGCCCCTTTTTCAGGTCCACCGCCAGCCCCATCCAGGCGGGCCACCGCGCACCCCTGGTGGGTGAGCACAACCAGGAGGTCTACAGGGGGGTGCTGGGCCTCAGTAACGGAGACATGGATGAGTTGAAACAGAAGGGGGTGATTTAAGATATGGGCCATCTCGTCTTTGAGGGACTGAAAGTCCTGGACTTCACCTGGGTGGCGGCTGGTCCCATCCTTACCCAGTCCTTGGCCGACCACGGTGCTATGGTGGTGAGGGTGGAGTCGGCCACTCGACCCGATATCCTGCGCATGGCCCCTCCCTACAAGGACAAGAAGGCGGGCATAGACCGCAGCGGCTACTTCGCCCGCTTCAACACCGATAAGTACGGGGTTAGCCTGAATCTCAACCACCCGCGGGCTGGCTCCGTAGTCAGGCGGCTCGTGGACTGGTGCGATGTAGCGGTGGAGAACTTCACCCCGGGCTCGATGAAGCACTGGGGATGGAACTACGAGGAGCTGCGCAAGCTCAAACCGGATATCATCATGCTCAGCACCAGCAACCAGGGGCAGACCGGCCCCCACAGCCACCACCCCGGCCATGGCGGCATCCTGACCTCCCTGGCCGGATTCTCGCACCTCACCGGTTGGGAGGACCAGGAGCCGTGCCAGCCCTTCGGTGCCCTGACCGATTTCATCACCCCTCTGCTGGGCACCATCGCCCTTATCGGCGCCCTGGAGTTCCGCCGCCGCACGGGAGAGGGCCAGTACCTGGACCTATCCCAGTACGAGTCAAGCCTGCTTACCCTTACCCCGGTGATGCTGGACTGGTTTGCCAATGGCCACGAGGCCACCCGCATGGGGAACCGCTCCCCCTACACCGCCCCCCATGGCGCTTATCCGTGCCAGGGGGAGGACAAGTGGTGCGTGGTGGCGGTGGAGACCGAAGCGGAATGGCAGGCACTGTGCCATGCCCTGGGCCAGCCCTCCCTGGCTGACGACCCCCGGTTCTCCTCCCTGGAGCGGCGAATGCAGAACCAGGATGCCCTGGACCGGATAATAGCGGGCTGGACTTCTCAGAGAACGCACCAGGAGGCAATGGATACACTCCAGAAGCTTGGCGTACCCGCAGGGGCGGTCCTGGACCCATCTGACTTGCTGGAAGACCCTCATCTGAAGCAAAGGGGGCACTTCCATGCCATGGAGCACCCCGAGATAGGCCTCCAGCACTACGAGAATCCACCGTTCCAACTATCCCGCACACCCGCGGAGCTGCGGATGCCTTCCCCGTGTGTGGGGCAGCATAACGAATACATCTATCGGGAGATTCTGGGGATACCCGACGAGGAGTTCGTGGAGCTCCTGGTGGAGGGGGCGCTGGAATAGGAGTGCCACAGACGGCACTGGTCATCGGGGGCACCGGCCCCACCGGCCCCTGTGTCATCGAGGGGCTGCGTCAGCGGGGATACCGGGTCAGTATCCTCCACCGGGGAGTCCACGAGGTGGAGCTTCCTGCGGAGGTGGAGCATATCCACGCCGACCCTCACTTCACCGCTAACCTCACCGAGGCCCTGGCCGGACGCACCTTTGACCTGACCGTGAGCATGTACGGACGGCTGCGCCATACCGCCCAGGTGATGCGGGGGAGGACGGAAAGATTCATCGGCGTGGGAGGGGTGGCGGTCTACCTGGGCTGGGTGGACCTCTCCCATCACCCCGGTGATGCACTGCCCCTGCCCATCCCCGAAGATGCCCTCCTGGTCACCGACCCCACTCAGCACAAGTTCACCTACCTCATGGTAAAGAGCGAGGAGGAGGTGATGGAGGGCCACCGTCAGGGGGCCTACAACGGCACCGTCCTCCGCTACCCCATAATCTACGGCCCCCGGCAACTGGTGCCCCGAGAGTGGAGCATCATCCGCCGCGTCCTGGATGGCCGGAAGCACTTCATACTACCCGAAGGTGGCCTCTACCTGGAAACTCGGGGCTATGCGGATAACATGGCCCACGCCCTGCTGCTATGCGTGGATCAGCCCGATAGGGCGGGAGGCCAGATATATAATGTGGGTGATGACCGGATGTGCTCCTTGCGGGAATGGGTAGAGATGGTGTGCGCCATCCTGGGACACCGCTTTGAGATGGTGACCATACCGCTGGAGGCGGCCTTCCCCGCCCGGGTCTACACCGCCGTCCTCTGGGAGGGCCAGCCCTACCACCGGGTGATGGATATATCCAAGATAAAGCGGGAGTTGGGGTATAGAGACCCGGTGCCGGTGGAGGAGGCCCTGCGACGCACGGTGCGGTGGCATGTGGACCACCGGTACGAGCCGGGGGGCGAGATTGAGAAGCTGCTGGGCGATCCCTTTGACTACGAGGCCGAGGACAGGCTAATTCGGGCCTACCGGGATAGCGTGAAGCATCTATCACGGCTACCCGGTACCCGTCCCGAGTGGAGCCACCCATACCCTCACCCCAAAGAGCCTCACCAGGGCAGTTAGCCGGATGTCAACCGGCAAGAATAGCTTACTCGCTCAGTCATCCGGTAGATAATATGGGGGCTTTGCCATGAACCACTCACAAAAACCGCCATGCTGAGCGGTGTCCTGAGCTCGTCGAGGTTGGCGCCTTTCGGAGGCATTGAACAAGGTTCCCAACTCGGGGGGGGTATAAGAGGGGAAACAGCCCCCTTTAATAGCTACCTGGGCGGGTGGGTGGGAAAGAACAAGTAGCATATGAGCGATTACACACCCGAACAGCTTTTGCAGATGATTAAGGAACACGGCGGACCAGCGAGCCTGGACCTTACCGATTGGGACCTCCGCTGGATTAACCAGCCTGGATGGCAACTGGACGGGTCAGGAGCTAGGGTGGCGGGGGCTGAGCGTCCAAGACCGACCCGTATGATTCTCAACCCGCACAATGGGAATCAACCTGAAAGGTGCCGTGCTCGCCTCTGTCAACCTCCAGAAGGCCCGGCTGCACGGGGCCGACCTCCGAGAGATCTGGCTGTGGAATAACAATCTTCAGGGCGCTGACCTCTCAAACTGCAGCCTTCAGGAGACCGTCCTCAAGAGGGCGAAGCTCCAGTGGGCCGTGTTTACCGGCGCGGAGTTCAGGCATACCCCGTTTACAGCTAAATGCCTGGGACGAGGGGTAGGAGAGGAGATGAGGGGAGACTGGAAGGCCGCTCAGGATGTTTACCTGGCTCTAAGGGACAACTTCCTCTCCTTGCGACAGTATGCCGATATCCGCTGGGCCTCTGTCAGGCATCGTCGCATGGCACGAAGGGCCGGCCGCCCGTGGCGGCTGGTGCAGCCGCTGGCCAAGGGGGGCCTGGGTTGGCTGGGAAAGTGGTGGCTGGGTCTGCGCGACCCCAGGGCCACGGCATCATGGCTAGGGACTGGGTGTAGGACTTCTTCGCCGAGTAACTCACCAACCTCTGGCGAGTCCTGCTGCGCCTGGCCCCGGCAGCGGTCCTCCTCCTGGCCCTCTTCTATTTTCTGGCGGACCACGTCGGCGGCCGGCCCGCACTGGGGGAGTCCGCTGATTTCGTTAGCTATATCTTGTTCAGCGCCCGGGGCTTGGCCGCCCTGACTGTCTGACGGCATTCCTGGAAACCTGAGCCTGGGCCGTGCCCATGGTAGAGGGTGGGGCCAGCACCCTACTCTTTGTCGTGTTCCTATACACCCTAGGCCGCAGGATAGCGAACTATTAGATTAATATGCGCCCACTTCACGGGAGGGCAGAGACACAGTCGCGGTACCCTCAGCGGTCACTGCTCCC
>JASLQE010000357.1 GCA_030744635.1 Dehalococcoidia bacterium
AGTGAATCTCTATGCCGTCGAACTCCGCCCTGACCGCAAGCTCGGCGGAGGCGGCGAACTCGTCATGCTCCGACTGTATTTCCTCCACCATCATGGCCCTAGTGGCGGGGCCGGGGACGGAGGGCATAATTTTGGTGAACAGCGCACGGAAGGCCCGGGGCATATTGTCCGCCGTTATCTCGTAGGGCACGCCATCGGAGGGTGCCGGGGAGGGTTCACCTACGGGCGAGTTTCCCTGCCTCCCGAAGCCCGGGCTTAGCTGGATGAAGACCCGCGAGCCGAAATCATGGCAGGTCTCCACCAGCTCGTTGAGGCCCGGAATGTGGGACTGCTCATAGCACAGCAGGTTGCTCCAGGCGGGGAACCTGGCCGCCTGCCGGGTGCCCATGGCCGCCTCGGTAATAACCAGGCCGCAGCCCCCCTTGGCCCGGGCGGCATAGTAGGCCAGCACCTGGTCATTCACATATCCCCCTGTGCTCTGGGCGAACAGGGTGTTCATGGGGCCGGCGACGAGCCTGTTCTTGATTTCCACGGAACCGATGTTGATGGGCTGGAACATAGCCTCAAAAGCCATTTTGCAACCTCCTCTCAGTCTTTTGCCCTCAGAATAATAAACCGGGCATTCCTGCCCCCGGATAAGAGATTTACTATATGGACTCCGCTTCTGGCCCACCGTATGATACCCATGGCGCTCTGGGCTGTCAACAGAGACCGGAGACAAATAGGCCGTGGCCTTTGCGCTTGCACATCGTTGACCGCCCAGGTAAAATGCACCAATATAAGGCATTGTAACCGGAGGCAGTATGTTTCCCCATTTGCAGCAGTCCATCAAGGTAGGATACACCACTTTCAGCAACCGCATGGCAGTGCTTCCCACCCAGAAGTGTCTGACAAACTTGGATGGCTATGCAACGCCGGAAGCGGTAGAGGCCTACCGGGTGCTGGGTGATGGGGGCTGGGGCCTGGTGATTGTGGAGATTACCGTGGTCCATCCCAAAGGGATGATCTTTGAATACGGGATGCACCTTTTTGAAGATACCCACATAACCGGACACCGTCAGATAGCTGAGGCCATTCATCAGGGAGGGACCGCCAAGGCCGTGTGCCAACTTCTTCACGGCGGGCGGAGTGCCGCTCGGTCAGCCCGGATGGTCCTTGGAGGGGTACGCCTGGCGCCATCAGTTGTGCTTGAGGGGCCCCCTGGAATAGGTATGGAGGCCCTCGTACCGGCGCGCGTGGAGTGCAAAGAGATGACCGAAGAAGAGATTCAGGAGGCGATAGAGGGCTTCGTTTCGGCCTCGGTGCGGGCGAAGAGTGCCGGCTATGATGGGGTAGAGGTCCATGCGGCCAACGGGGTCCAACTGGTACACCAGTTTATGTCTCCGTGGTTTAACCGCCGCCAGGACAGATGGGGACAGGACCGTGCAGCGTTCGCTATAGAGGTCATCCGCCGCATACGACGGGTGGTGGGGCCGGAGTTTATCGTTGCTATTCGGGTCAACGCCTCAGACCTACTGCCTGAAGGGATGGGGCTGACCCTGGAGGAGATGCAGAGTTGGGTGCCCCGCTTTGAGGAGGCGGGGATTGACTACTTGAATGTCATCGCAGGCACAGTTTTCAACCCGGAGCATGTTGTCCCCCCCATTTATCAGCCGAGGGGTGTCACAGCCGAGCTGATAGGCCAGATAAAACAGGTGACACGGGTGCCGGTTATCGGCGGCGGCAAGATAAATGATCCCATCCTGGCCGAGAAGCTGGTGGCCGAGGGAAAGATGGACATAGCAGGGTTTAGCCGCCAGGCCCTGGCCGATCCCGATTTTGCCCGAAAGACGGTGGAGGGGCGCTCTGGCGACATCCGCCGTTGCATATACTGCGATATCGGCTGTGGGGAAATCTTCTTCATGACCCGGGTGCGCTGCTCGGTTAACTACGCCTGCGGACGGCTGCCCCAGGACTACGAGCTGTCACCGGCCCGTACCCCGGGGCGGGTGATGGTGGTGGGCGGCGGTGTGGCCGGTATGGAGGCGGCCCGGGTGCTGGCCCTAAGAAATCACAGGGTAGCCCTCTATGAGAAGAGTGACCACCTGGGCGGCAATGTGTTGGACCTGGCGGGCAATATGCCGCGGGTAAATACCCACGATGTGAATAGCAGTGTGGACTACCTGTGCGGCCAGCTTCACCAGTTTCAGGTGCCGGTGCAAATGGGGGTGGAGGTCACACCACAACTGGTGGACGAGGTCCAGCCGGATGTGGTTGTGTTAGCCACGGGCTCCCAACCGTTCATCCCGGATGTCCCTGGAGTCCAGGAGAGGGGCGTAATAACCCTGGATGACTATCTGAAAGGAAAGCCCGAAGTGGGCAATACGGTCATCGTCTGGGGTGGTGATTACGGGTCCGAGGTAGCGCTCTCTCTGGCTAGGCAGGGCAAGGTGGTGACCTTGGTCTCGGAGAAGGATGAGGTGGCCCGCACGCCTTATATGCCGCAACCGGCAACGGCGGTGCGGCAGGGGCTGCTACTGCGCCACTTAGATGAGGCGAATGTCAACATAAAGCGGCGCTGCCAGGTGAAACAGATAGTCCCCGGCGGAATGGTTGTCCAGAGTGATAACCGGGAAGAGACCCTGGAGGCCAATACCGTTATTGTTGCCCTGAGGAGGCAGCCACTGGACCACCTCTTCCAGGGCCTGGTGGCGAAAGGAATCCCGGTCTACAAAGTGGGGGACTGCGTAGAGCCGAAAAATATCCTGGAATCCGTGCATACCGCCTACCGGGTAGCCCGGCAGATTGAAAAACCCACCGGACCGGCCGTGTACTCGGTCAGGTAATTTCGGACACATCCAACCAAGTGGGGACTGTGTGCAACCGGAGAACATGTTCCAGGCGATGCACAACGCTTACCGGGTGGCCCGCCTGATTTAGCACAGGGCCCGTATTCAACCGCCGAGCTGGGTCTTAATCTGCTGTGCCCACTGCCTTAGCTGAGGCTCGGCTGCTGAGGCCAGCACCGTGTTGGCGTCTGAGAGCGCCAAATAATTCTGCCCCTGGGCCATATAGGCAAGGGCACGGGCATAGTAGGCCCCCCATTGGCTGCGGTTAAGTGTGGTGGACTGCGTGAAGTCCGCCACCGCCTCATTCAAACGTCCCATGGCCTGGTGGGCCAACCCCCGGAAGTAATAGCCATCGGTGTCCTGGGGATTGAGCTCCACGGCCCGAGTGTAGTCCCGCACCGCCGCCTCCAGGTCACCTTTCGTATAGTAGATGCTGCCGCGGTTCCGGTAGGCGAAACCGGAGCCGGGGTCCGCGGCTATGGCGGCGGAGAAATGGCCCAGGGCCTCATCCAGCCGGCCTGCGGTGAAGCTCTCCTGCCCCCGGGCCACCAGTGCCTCCACCGTCTGTGGGGTGGCCGCCGCCTGGGGGGCTTCGCCCAGCAAGCTATCATAGCTCACCAGTGAACTATCGAACACCCGCTGCTGCCACCGGTCAAAGTGGACTATAGCCGGCAGCGGGTCCCGAGGGCGGGGGCCGGGGTCCTCTGCGGGGTAGCCCAGGGGGGTGACGCCGAAGATGGTTACATCATCCGGGATACCCATCAGCCCCTTGATATCCGCCTCCGTGAACAGGGGAGCGCCCATCCAGCAGGTTCCTAGCCCCTGGTCAGCGGCCGCCAGCAGCAGGTTCTCCATAGCGGCGGCCACACTCTCTACATCAAACAGGAAAGCACCCTGGTCATACTCCTGTTTTACATAGGCGCGTTTGCGGTGCAGACAGACCACCACATAGACCGGGGCCTGGGGCAGAGAGGAGTAGACATCCTGCATGCGCTGGTCCAGCTGGCTGCCGCTTACGGGCTCGGTAGAGGCTTGGGAGAAAACAGTACGGTGAGCACCCAGAATAAGCTCCACCAGCCTTTGCCTTACCTCCGGCTCTCTTACCACTATGAAATCCCACGGCTGCCCGTTGACGGCGCTAGGTGCCCAGCGGGCGGCCTCCAGTACCGCCATTACCTTTTCCTCTTCTACGGGGTGGGGCTGGTATTGCCGGATGCTGCGTCGTTTCTTGATGGCTGCCAGAGTCTCCATTTGTCTCTCTTTCATGCGGTATTGCTATCCGTAGTTTCACCGTCATTCACGAGCTTTGTCAAGTGGGACTCTGGAGGTGGGGTGGGGCAGGAGTTGCTGGCCCCGCATAGTGATTATGGGCAAAACGGGTGGAGTAGACAAAAGATACACCTGGAAACGCAGAGAAAACGAGTACCTTGACAGAAAAGCTGTGTGTGTTATAATATATATTTGCCTGGTATGCCTCTAAGTGATAACTGTTTCCCCGGAGACCCCTTCCCCCAAATCGTTGCGCCCAGTTCCAGCGTAATTTCGGAGCAGTGGCTCTCAGCTTGCCTGTAGATTTCAGAGGCGCTACCCGGCATTTCAAACCTTGGTAAGGGGTGAACATGGTTATTTCTACCAAACCGCGGCAGAGTTCGTATCCCCAGCGCCGGTCCTTTAGCAAGCTACCTGAAATCCTGGATGTGCCCAACCTGCTCCAGGTACAGATGGACTCCTACAACTGGTTCCAGGAGGAAGGTCTCAGGGTGCTCTTGGAGGAGATTTCACCCATTCAAGACTTCACCGGCAACCGTTTTGACCTGTCTTTTATAGACCACGAGACGGGCCGCGCGCGCTACGAGTTCCGCCCCCCAGAGCACTCCATTGAGGAGTGCCGCGAGCGAGACCTTACCTACACATCCCCCTTGTATGTCTCCGCATGGCTCCTTAATAAAGAGACGAGGGAAATAGGGGAACACACCCTGTTTATGGGCAACTTCCCCCAGATGACATCCTGGGGCACGCTTATCATCAACGGTGCGGAGCGGGTGGTGGTCAGCCAGCTTATCCGTTCTCCCGGCGTTTACTACAACATAGAGGAAGACAACACCACCGGCCGGCAGTTGGCCTCCGGCAAGCTAATACCGGACCGGGGCGCGTGGCTGGAGATTGAGACCAGCAACAAGGACGCCCTAATGGTCAAGACCAACGGCAAGCGGCGCATATTCATCACTACCTTCCTCAGGGCGCTGGGCTTCACCGAAGAGAACATGGAACTGTTGTTCCAGGATGTGGATACCGGCACCCATCGCTTTATCAAGTCCACCCTGGAACGCAGTCTCTTGGAGAAGGAAGATGCCAGGACCGAGGCCGAGGCGCTGATTACCATCTTCAAGAAGCTTCGCCCCGGTGACCCGGCCAACGAAGACAACGCTCGGGGCCTCCTCAACAACCTGCTGTTCAACCCCCGAAGGTACGACCTTGGCATTGTAGGCCGCCATAAGCTGAACCAGAAGCTGGGCCGGGACATGCTCCTCATCAAGGAGGTTATCACCCCGGCGGAGGCCAAGCGTATGACCCGCCACGAGTTGCGGGACAGGGTCAACCGGGAGTTCACTGATAGGGTGCTTACCAAAGAGGACCTGGTGGCAATTGTCCGTCACCTTATCCGGGTAAACAACGGGGAGGCATCCCGCGACGATATTGACCACCTGGGCAACCGGCGGGTGCGTACCATAGGCGAGCTTGTGCAGAACCAGTTCCGCATTGGCCTCATCCGGCTGGAGCGGGTGGTGAAGGAGCGGATGACCCTGGTAGACCCCATACAGGGGGTTACCGCTGCCGCTCTGGTCAACATCCGCCCCGTGGTGGCTGCCGTGAAAGAGTTTTTCGGCGGCTCCCAACTATCCCAGTTTATGGACCAGACCAACCCGGTAGCTGAGCTTACCCACAAGCGCCGCCTCTCCGCCATGGGGCCCGGCGGGCTGTCCCGGGAACGGGCCGGTTTTGAGGTGCGGGATGTACACCCCTCCCATTACGGTCGCATTTGCCCCATTGAGACCCCGGAAGGCCCCAACATCGGCCTTATCGGTTCCCTGGCCAGCTTCAGCCGGGTCAACCGGATGGGATTCATTGAGACGCCCCTGCGGCGGGTGTACCGGGAGCTACCCCAATCAGACCCTCGCCTGGTAGGGCGTACCATCAGGGAAGAGGTAAAGACCAAAAGCGGCGACATAATAGCCGAAGCAGGGCAGGTGATAGACGCCGGACTCATGAAAAACCTGTCCCAGTTACGCCGCCACATCCCCATGTTTCCCTTCGCCTCCGATGAGGTGGAATACCTCCCCGCGGATGAGGAGGAAGAGTTCATCATAGCCCAGCCCAATACCCTCCTGGATGAAAAGGGCAACCTGGTGGGCGAGAAGGTTGAAGTCCGCCACGGCAACCACTACTACGATGAAAGCCGCCTGGTAGTGGACTACATGGATGTGTCCCCCAAACAGATTGTCAGTGTCACCACCGCCCTCATCCCCTTTCTGGAACATGATGATGCCAACCGGGCCTTGATGGGCTCTAACATGCAACGCCAGGCGGTGCCTCTGGTGGCCGCTGAAGCGCCTACCGTGGCCACCGGCATGGAGGAGCTGGTAGCCAGGGACTCGGGCCAAGTGGTGCTTTCCCGAACGGACGGTGTGGTGACCTCCGTTACTGCCAATTTGGTTGTGGTGCTCCGCGATGATGGGGAGGAAGAGACATATCCCCTGCTCAAGTTCATGCGTACCAACCAGGGCACCTGCGTTAACCAGCACCCCATCGTGAGCCAGGGCCAGCGGGTGATAGCCGGTCAGGTGATGGCAGACAGCTATGCCAGCGATAGGGGTGAGCTGGCCCTGGGCCAGAATGTGATGGCCGCCTTCATGAGCTGGGAAGGCTACAACTTTGAAGACGCTGTGATTATGAGCCAGGCCTTGCTGAAGGAGGACAAGTTCACCTCCATCCACATGGAGCGCTACGAGGCCGAGGCACGGGAGACCAAACTGGGGTTTGAGGAAATCACCCGGGACATCCCCAATGTTGGGGAAGAGAGCCTGCGCAACCTGGACGAAGAGGGCTTCATACGTGTGGGCGCACAGGTGGTGCCGGGGGATATCCTGGTGGGCAAAATCACCCCCAAAGGGGAGGCCGAGCTTTCTCCGGAGGAGAAGCTGCTGCGTGCCATCTTCGGCGAAAAAGCCCGGGATGTGAAGGATACCTCACTGCGTATACCCCACGGCGAAGGCGGCAAGGTTGTCACGGTACGGGTATTCTCCCGCGAAAACGATGACGAGTTACCCGCTGGGGTGTTGCAGATGGTTAGGGTATGGGTAGCCCAGAAGCGCAAGATTTCCGTGGGGGACAAAGTTGCTGGACGCCACGGAAACAAGGGCGTCATCTCCCTTATCCTGCCTGAGTCCGATATGCCCTTCCTGCCCGATGGCCGCCCGGTGGATGTTGTCCTCAACCCCATCGGCGTCCCCTCTCGCATGAACTTGGGACAGATACTGGAGACCCATCTGGGGGCCGCTGCCCAGACCCTGGGCTATAGGGCCCTTTGCCCCGTATTTGACGGCGCTACGAGCGAGGATATTGAAGAGGCCCTGGCCCAGGCTTGGATAGTACACCGGGCAGGGGCGGTGAACCCCTACACGGGGCAGGCCGAAAGGAATGTTGCAGTAGCCTGGCTCCGGGAGCGGGGCTATGACGGCGAGGCCGTATTTGACTCCAACCCCCCCGGCGAGGCCGTACGCACCAGCCTCCGGCTATGGCTGGGGGATGTAGGAATAGACACCTCTACATTGAAGGCGGAGCAGCTCCGCGGTGAAGCGGAGCGTTTGGCTTCTGAGAAAGGGCTATCGCCCCCTATCTTTGGCAAGGTTAACCTGCGGGACGGGCGCAACGGTGCCAACTTTGACCAGCCGGTCACCGTTGGCTATGTCTATCTGATGAAACTCATCCATCTGGTGGAGGACAAGATACACGCCCGCTCTACCGGCCCCTACTCCCTCATCACCCAGCAGCCCCTGGGCGGCAAAGCCCAGTTCGGTGGGCAACGCTTTGGAGAGATGGAGGTGTGGGCACTGGAGGCCTACGGGGCGGCCTTCAACCTCCAGGAGTTGCTGACCGTCAAGTCTGACGATGTCACAGGGCGCTCTCGTATATATGAGGCTATAGTCAAAGGGGAGGAAGTGCTCCAACCCGGCTTGCCCGAATCTTTCCGGGTGCTAATTCAAGAACTCAAGAGTCTGGGCCTTGCCGTAGAGGTGCTCAGTGAGGAGGAGCCAGGCGGCCTGGCCGAAGAGGGTTTTGAACGGCACCGGCTCACACCTTAGCTTTAGCGGAGGCAGAATGAAGACCCTCGAAGGCAGCGACTTCAACAAGGTCCGTATTTCCGTGGCTTCCCCCGAGCGGATAAGAAGCTGGTCCTATGGAGAGGTACTGCTCCCTGAGACCATCAACTACCGCACCTTGAAGCCGGAGAAGGATGGGCTGTTCTCAGAGAAGATTTTCGGCCCTACCAAGGACTATGAGTGCTATTGTGGAAAGTACAAGAAAATCCGCTTCAAAGGCATAATATGCGATAGGTGCGGCGTAGAGGTAGCCCCGGCCCGGGTGCGCCGGGAGCGGATGGGTCACATAGAGCTGGCCGCCCCGGTGGCCCATACATGGTTCGCCAGGGGCACACCCAGCCGGCTGGCCCTGCTTCTGGACCTCTCACCCCGCAGCCTGGAAAGGGTGCTCTACTTCTCGCAGTACATCATCATCCGGGTGGACGAAGAGAGACGGCGCCATAGCGTAAAACGGCTGGAGGAAGAAACATACCAACGCCTGGCTGATTTGGAAGCGGCAGAAGAAAACGGTGACGCCCCCCCACCGGGGGAGAAGGAAAAGCTGCTATCTGAATTACGCATGCGGGTGGACGAGATTGAGGATATCCGTCGCCTCACCCTGCTTACTGAAAGCCGCTGCCGGGAGCTCCAGGACCGCTATGATTTCTTTCAGTCCGGCATGGGCGCCGAAGCTATCCTGGAGATATCCCGTGACCTGGACCTGGATTCCATACGGGCGGAGCTTCAGCAAGAGATGGTCTCCACCCCGTCCGGACAGCGCCGCAAGAAGGCATCTAAAAGGCTGCGGACCTTGGAGGCCTTCCGGCGTAGCGGTAACAAGCCCAACTGGATGGTGCTTACCGTGTTACCGGTGCTGCCGCCGGACCTGCGCCCCATGGTGCAGTTGGATGGTGGCCGCTTCGCCACCAGCGACCTGAACGACCTTTACCGCCGGGTAATAAACCGCAACAACCGTCTCAAGAGACTACTGGACCTGGGCGCTCCGGACATCATCGTCCGTAACGAAAAGCGTATGCTCCAGGAGGCAGTGGATGCCCTTTTGGGCAGCAGCCGCCGCCCCCAAACGGCCAGCAACACCAACCAGAAGCTTAAGTCCCTGTCGGACATGCTCAAAGGCAAACAGGGTCGGTTCCGCCAGAACCTCCTGGGCAAGCGGGTGGACTACTCGGGCCGGTCGGTCATCGTGGTTGGCCCGGAGCTCAAGCTGCACCAGTGTGGCCTGCC
>JASLQE010000358.1 GCA_030744635.1 Dehalococcoidia bacterium
ACACGGCTGTAGATGTCCCTTACCGAGCCCAGGGTGAAATAGGAAACGACCACCAGCAGCAGCAGTGGCACCACCAGGGCCAGTGAGCCGATGGCCACCAACCGGGCTATGAACGGAATGGACCATAGCCCCACCACCACCACCAGGGCCAGGGCGATGCTCTCCCTCAACACATGGCGTAGTGCTTCCTGGGGCCAGTGCCGTGCGGACTGCCGGCGTCCCAAAGTATGACTGGCAACCTCGTCCACCATCACCCTCAGGTCGCGCCAGATGACCACCAGTGAGGGGAAGACCAGCAGCAGGGTGACACCCCCCACCACCATGGCCAGGACGTCCACCCTCAGCCGCACCAGGGGGGCGAGCTCAGCGGCGAACTGGAGGGCCGCCGTGGCAGCCCCCAGTAGAACGGCCACAATGGTCATGTTGACCATCACCGAGGCTACAGCGTGCCGCACGATGACGGCCATCTGGCTGTGGCGGCCCGAGCTGGCCCGCACCGAATGTAGCCAGTCCCCCAGGGAGGCCACATAGTCCCGCAGCAGGCCTGGGGAGCGCCGCTCCAGCCAGGCACCCACCGCATCGGCGGAGCGGGCCAGGTGCGGGGTGGTCCAGCTTGTGATGGTCGTTGTAGCTACCAGCACCGGGTACAGCATGCCGCCCACCACCCCGGTATCTACCCCGAGCTTGGATATAACCAGGGAAAACTCGCCGGACTGGGGCATCCCCATCCCCACCCTGAGCGATACGGCGCTGCCGAACCCCGCCAGAAAAGCAGCCACCGTGTTAACTACCACCTTGACCACCACGAAGACCACGGTAACCGCCAGCACGGCCATCAGAAGTTCCAGGTTGGGCATTATCTGTATTAGCATGCCGATGGAAACGAAGAAGATGGCTGCGAACATGTCCCGCACCGGGAACACCAGCCTAGCCACATGCTCACCATCAGGGCTGTCACCTATCAGAGCTCCCATGAGGAAGGCCCCCACCGCAGCGGTCAGCTCCAGGCTCCGGCTGAACATGGCCAGGGCGAAACACATCCCCAGGGCGGTGATAAGCATCGCCTCCTCAGACTGGAACCGCCGGACGAAGCCCAGCACGGGAGGGATGACCCTCAGACCCACCACCAGAGAGGCGGCCCCCAGAAACACCAGCTTCAGCAGCAGCAGCCCCACGCCGGACAGGTCCGGGACACCGGTGGTAGATACTCCGGAGAGGAGGGCCAGCAGGGTCACCGCAGCGAAGTCCTCCACCACCAGAATTCCCACTATAAGCCGGGCCGAGGGCCGGTCTTTCCACCCCATGTCCAGAATCATTTTGGACAGGATGGCCGAGCTGCTGATTGCCAAGGCCGAGCCTAAGAATATGCTGTCCGAAGTGGGCCACCCCAGGAGCCTGCCCACCTGATAGCCGGCGGCCATGGTGGCCAGTATTTCTGCCCCGCCTATGCCCAGGGCGGCTAGGCCCACCAAGCGCAGCTTGCTCCAGGTGAACTCCAGCCCCAGCCCGAACAGGAGGAGTACGATACCCAGTTCGGCCAGCAGCCGCACCATACGCACATCCTCCACCAGGGAAACAGGCAGGGCATAAGGCCCCACCAGGAAACCCGCCAGCAGATAGCCTACGACGGGTGGCTGACGCAGCCAGCGGAAGATAAGGGTTACCCCGCCGGCCACGAACATTATTACGGCAAGGTCACGGACTAAGCTGAAGTCTTCGGTCACTATGCTCCGGCTACTTTTTAGGGTGTTGGTCTTGCACATCCAGGGGAGGGACGGAGATGCTCAGCATCAGGCACATCGCCGGGGCATGCAGGCCGTGTTCCTTGCCCGGGGGCACCCGCAGCATCTCGTAGGGTCGCAGCCTACGGGCAATCCCTTCTACCTCAGCATCAACCTCCCCCTCCAACATGAAATAAATCTGGGTGGTAATCTGATGATGGTGAACGGCTACTGATTCTCCCCGTTCCATCTTCAGCAAGCGCAGGCTACACTCCTCGGTCTGTACCGAGCTTACCACCTTGTAGTCACCCATCTGCATATGCACAACCGGCCCCCTCACAAGTATAGGCGAATTATATCATATCCTATCTGGTGCACTTCACCCGGGAGACCCACCACCCCGGTGCCGGGCAAGCGCCACCAATACCTCCTCCCTATTCACACCTTCAATAGCCATTACCTTGGTGCGCCCCATCGCCCCACGCACGATAGACAGGTTGGCTTTGCTTACACCCAGCGCCCGGGCTACGGTTGGGAGGAAATCGCTACCTTTAGGGACAAGGGGCCGCGGCCTGAGCCTGACGAAGGCCGTGGCTTAGGAGCCTACTAAGGCGAGGTCTCGTTGAAGTGGTGGTGGGCCCGGGCTACAGTTTTCTCCTGCACCATAAAGGCCAGTAATAAGCCGCTGACTATGGTAGCGCCAGCCAGTTGAAAGGATAGCGACCCATAGCCAACCTGGGCTATCAGTATCCCGCCTATAGCGGCACCTATGGCGGTGCCGCCCCAGTTGCTGCTGGATACGATGCCTGTCAGCGTGCCCCGGTAGGGACCTCCGGCCTCGGTGCACACTATGGCTAGAATAGTGGGGACAGGGGCGACAAGCAGCCCAAATAGGCTGGCCATGAACACCGTAGGCCACATCCCCCATCCCAGGAGAAAGATGGTCAACCCCGGGATGGTGGCGGCCAGCAAGGCGGCGGAGATCGCGGTGAGTCGATGGCGGCTGTTGCCTACCTTGCCCCCTATCATGGGGCCCAGAGTTGCCCCTACGGCTACTATGGCCATGGGCAGGGCGACCTCCACCGTTCTCAGCCCGTAGGTCAGTATCAGGAATGCCGGGAGGAAGGTGATTATCACTCCGAACGCCATGCGGGCCACCGTGGTGGCCCCCGCCATATGCCAGGTGAAAGAAAGACTGGCCACATGCCGCAGGCGCTTAGCCAGGCTGAGGCCAGTGGCCTGAGGCTGGTAGGGGGGGAAGAGAACAAACAGGGCCAGGGAAGCCAGGAACATGGTCACCCCAGCCGCCATGAATGGAGAGCGCCACCCGGTGAAATCGGCCAGAACAGCCGCCGCGGGTATACCCAGCATGCTGCTCAATCCAGGCTGCATGGTTATGGTGCCTACCGACATGGCTCTTCGCCTCGCTGGGAATATATCACCGATTAGGGCGAGGCAGGTGGGATTTATTATGCCGCCGCCGATGCCTGCAAGTACACGGAACCCTGCCGCCACGGCGAAAGTTGGAGCCACAGCCGTGCCCAGGGAGCCCGCGGCCACCAGCGAGGTTCCGATAAGCAACACCGGCTTGCGCCCGTAGGTATCTGAGAACGGCCCCACAGTAAGAGCTGCTATTGCCCAGGCTACAGAGGATACGGCAACGAGCTGGGCCACCACTGGTACCGTGGTATCCAGCCCTGACGACATATCCACCAGCAGCGGGCCCATCATGGCCACCGATGTGACATTGCTGAATACAGTAAACGCCAGAATACCCAAGAGAAGCGAGAAGTTGGTCCCGCGGGTTGAATCGTCAGTGGATGACATAAATGTACTTTAGAGACCTTCCGCCGTTGCTTCTCTATTCCCTTCGCCTCTGTCTTATCTGTTATACCCCGCCTGAATAGAGAATGTCCATCAGCTGGTCGACTTCCCTTGCCAGACCAGAAGGGTGTAAATTATTGCTTAATCCTCTTCATTATGGTCCCCTCTCTTTGCCGGGTTCTCTAGGCATTGTCTTCCGCCACTATGTTATTGGTCTTCGGCATATACTAGAAAAAGGATCACGGTCTAATAACAAAGACGATCAATGATTTAGCACCATGTGCTCCAATAACGAGGCATTGCCCGATATCAGCTGTTTTTGAAGGTCCGGATACAAAATATCCACTCTTAAGTTTTTTGAAATCAATCAGTTCGTAGGCGCTCTCCATATCCGGAACAATCTTTCCTGAATCAATAATGAGGGCAATATTTTCGGAGAGGAAAAGTACGCCGCGATACTTTAACGAATCTGCATTTACCCAAACTGCTGCGTTTTCTCCAACGCCGAACTCCCCGCGTAAAATACCGAGATTAACA
>JASLQE010000359.1 GCA_030744635.1 Dehalococcoidia bacterium
CCTTATCCCTTTCCTTGTAGAATTTCATGGCCACCAGGTTCCCTCGCAGCCTGAGCCTCCGTTCCAAATCTATGGCTTTAGCAGCCAGGGTAGACACCATTATCGCCTCCATGTCGTTGCTCATCGCTCAGGAACAAAGAGATTATATCAAAGGCGGGAAGGCTGTTTTTATAGGGAAGGTTACTCTTGGTACCCTTGAACAGACATAGCATTGCTTTAATAAGGCCGGCGACCTAAAGCCAATCAGTCGGTGTCTTCCACTCGGGACAAAGGCGCCAGGCTGAGCAGCAGCTTCTTCAAACCCCGGTCCTTGAAAGCTACGGTAACCTCCTGGTCTCCCGGGATAGGACGCATGGACACCACCACCCCCCAGCCGAATACGGTGTGGCTAACCCTGTCACCCCTCCTTAGCTGTACCAACTGCACCGAAGGGGTTGGCGAGGCATTTCCCCTTACCGCCTCATCAACCGGCACTGGTGCGTACAGCAGGTGACCGGGAACGTCATCCAAGAACCTGGAGGGCGGATTGGAAAGGGACATCCCCGCCAGGCTACGGTGACAGGCCCTTAACAGATAAAGGTGGTGACGCGCACGGGTCACCCCTACATAGCACAGCCGCCTCTCCTCCTCCATCTGGTCCGGGTCAGGGAAGGAGCGAAAATGCGGGAGCACCCCATCCTCAGCTCCGACTATGAACACTACATCGTACTCCAGACCCTTAGCCTGGTGCAAGGTGATAAGGGTCACCCCTTCAGTTGCCTCATTCAGATTATCTACATCGGATACCAGGCCTACCTTCTCCAGGAAATCGGTCAGCCCCTCTCCTGGGGGATAGTCCTCGGCCACCGAGCGCAGCTCCTGGATGTTGTCCCAGCGCTCTTCGCCGTCATCCGCAGCCCGTATGAAGTCCTCATAGCCGGTCCGCTCCAAAACAGAGTGGAGCAGGGGGCTCACATCCAGTTCCTGAGCAGCCTGGCGCAGGCCCTTCAGCATGTCCAGGAACTCCAACAGTGCCCTGGTCACCCGTGGGGACAGCGGGGATGGCTCCCCTCCCTGGACCCGCTCCTTCAGTTTTTGCAAGACTTCATATATGGATACGCCTTCCGCCTGTGCCCACGCCGCTATCTCCTCCTGGCTGCGGTTGCCGATACCCCGGGGCGGCAGGTTGATGACCCGTAGCAGGCTCACGGTGTCCTGGGGGTTCTGCAGCAGCCGTAAATAGGCCAGCACATCTTTGACCTCACGGCGGTGGTAGAAACGCACGGCCCCCACAAGCTTATAAGGGATGCCAAAGCGCAGAAACGCCTCCTCCACCACCCTTGACTGAGCGTTGGTACGGTACATCACGGCACATTCCCGTAAGGCCACGCCGTCATTTTGAAGCCGCTCTATCTCCGCCACCACCATCCTGGCCTCTTCGTCTTCAGTGTCCGCCACTAGCAGGCTTACCGGGTTGCCAACAGGATTTTCTGTCCACAGTTCCTTGGGCTTGCGCTGACGGTTGGCGACAATGATATGGGAGGCAACCTCCAGGATGGTCTGGGTGGAGCGATAGTTCTGCCCCAGTACCACCACCCGAGCATCGGGGAAGTCCTGCTCAAAACTGAGGATATTGCGTATATCGGCGAAACGCCAGCCGTAGATTGACTGGTCCGGGTCACCCACCACACAGATGTTACGCCCCTTCGCCCCCAGCAGCTTGGCAAACTGGTACTGGGTGATGTTGGTATCCTGGAACTCGTCAACAAGCAGGTGCACATAGCGGGCCTGATACTTGGCCAGCACATCGGGCTCGTTTTGGAAAAGCTTCACCACCTTGAGCAGAAGGTCATTGAAGTCCAGGGCATGGCTTCGGGTTAGCAACGCCTCGTAGCGTTCGTACGCCCGGCGTGCCACCTCATCCGCAAAGCTTCGGTTAGGGAGTTCATGTGGGGAAAGGAACTGGGACTTGGCGGCGCTTATGGCATTCAGGACTCCCCGTGGAGAGAAACGCCGGGGCTCGACCCCCACCTCCACCAGGCC
>JASLQE010000360.1 GCA_030744635.1 Dehalococcoidia bacterium
TGGTTGTTGACCTATTGCCCATTCGGCACCTCCGTCGTAAATCCTCTGATCGCCCTCCGGCAGAATGCCAGGGGGCAGACGTTCATGTGGTCTTCCATTCTAATCACTCAGGTGTTCAGTTTCAATGCCTTATGGTGGCCACCCAGAAATCAGTCAATCCCATACCAGATTTGAGAGGCAGGCCCAGTCAATAAAGACTACCTCAAACGGTCCTTTACCTATCAACGGCCCTTACGGGCGCGCAGCCGACTACGCTGTGAGTTGAAACTATGGCTTTTTGTTCAGGGCTGTATATGGTGGTTGTGGAAGTGTGGGGCCAGCTCGGCTGCTATGCCTTGATAGGATTGCTACCAGTGAACACCCGCGTCTTTATACTCAACTGGTATTGCTGATTTCCCCTGGTCACGTTGACCAGCCCCAGTTCCATCAACAAAAGAGGCGCGGTCATATCTTTTCGGTGTTGGCTTGTTTACGTGGTTTAACCGCATCTTGGCGAGTCGCACAGGGGTTTTAAGAAGAAGGCTCATCAAAGGAGAAGAGATATCTTGTCGGCAGGCCCAATGCTTGAGCTAACCGCCTAACATTGCGTATCGACGGGTTGCGCAACCCCCGCTCCACCCCGCTGAGGTAGGTCACATGGATTCCCGCTTTATCGGCCATTTCTTCCTGAGTGGCACACTCTTTGGGGGTAGGTCACCTGTTCTGTCTCTTATTTTAGGAGCAGAACCCGCTCTTAACCACCTGTCCGAATTTTGGGGACCACCTCACCGGGTGCTGGCACCAATATTTGATACAGCTGGAACGGGTGCGGCACCGCTGCCCGGCCGGACATTCTGGCAAATCATTTTGCAGGCTGTTAAACTACGGGCACCAAATCTGGTGGGGGTCACCGGGGCAGCAGGAGGAAGTTCGTGTCTCTAAGCGGTAAAGTAGCCATGGTCACCGGGGCTGGCTCCGGCATCGGGCGGGCCATATCCCTGGCCCTGGCCGGGCAAGGGGTGGCGGTTGCGGTGAACGATATTGACCTGGAGCGGGCACAGGCTACCGCGAAAGAGGTGGCCACCCGGGGGGTGCGGGCGTTACCCCTGAGGGCAGATGTAACCCGGCTCGATGAGGTGGATGCCATGATACAGGAGGCCTCTCAGGGGCTGGGGCGGATTGATATTCTGGTTAACAACGCCGGTACCGGCAAGGTGATGCCCTTCCCCCGGATGAGCTACGAGGTGTGGAAGAATATGCTGGCCTTGCACCTGGATGGGGCCTTTATCTGTGCCCGAGGGGTGATTGAGGGCATGGTGTCCGCCCGCTGGGGACGCATAGTCAACCTCAGTTCAATAATGGCCTTTACCGGGCCTGACCGATTGGTGCACTACGCCACGGCCAAGGCGGGGGTGGTGGGTTTCACCAAATCCCTGGCCCGCGAGGTGGCACCCTTTGGTGTGACCGTCAACGCCATCGCCCCAGGCGTCATAGAGACCCCCCTTCTCCGCACCGCCACCGACCGTTTTGTTGATAAAATGGTGGCCCAGACCCCGGTGGGGCGGTTGGGCACCACGGACGATATAGTCCACACCGGTATTTTCCTAATATCTGAGGAAGCCAGCTTTGTAACGGGCCAGGTCATCTCCCCCAACGGCGGATACTGGGTGTGACAAGTGCCCGCATCACTGCTCGCCTGACCCATCGTTGACCACCTCCAGTACACCCACAGGCTTTCTTCCGTTGCTGCCATTATCTCTTGACACCGCTGTCTCCTCTGCCGGGCCATAAAAAAGGAAGCCCCCCGTGAAGGGAGGCTTCCTTTTCTGTCTGGCCTGTTAAGTCTGGCTAACTCAGGCTACGGTTCCCCGGCCTCCCTTCCAATGGAAGTAAAGCTAAACCAATAGCTAAAATAGGGGCGTCCGATATACCTAGCATATTAACTGTAACTATAGCACTTGCCTGAAACTTTGTTAATACAGGGAGTTCCTTGAAAACCGCCTATAGCTCGGCAACTATTGGAAGAGTACAAGCCCTTGATAGGTGTATGATTATGGCGTATATTGTGCCGCAATCGGGGCTGGTGATGGCGACAGCGGTGATAAGAAACGCTTGAACCGTGTGGGGTAGCCAGCGAAGACTTCGGAAAGGGCTGCTAGGAGACGCCTGGCCGCCCTCCAACCCAGTTCTACCACACCACCAACCCCAACACTTTCACCACCACAGTACAGTCTCGCCGAACGGATTGTGCCACCACACACACCTTCCAGGAGGAGAAAGGAGTCCCTTATGACACCGCAAGTGCACCTGCGAGAGGTTTCCAAAGAGGATGTGGCCCATGTAGCCCGGTGGCTGGAGGACGACGAGGTCTGCTCCCGGTGGCTCGGCAAGCTGGACAGCGGGGAGCCTATGCACCTGGACTACTGGCCCCGGGAGATGCTTGAGGCATCGGCAGGAAAATGGAAGAGGGTATTCCACGACCCGCACCGCCGCATACTATCGGTATACACCGAGGAGGGCGAACACAT
>JASLQE010000361.1 GCA_030744635.1 Dehalococcoidia bacterium
TGCGCCAAATGGCCGATATACTTTATCGGGAGGATGACCCTATACAGGCCTTTTATAGGGAGCAGGCCCAGCGCATGGAGCAGCGGGACGGGGCCTTTTACCTGGATATCGCCCTGCCCTTCACCTCCAAGGAGTCTATTGACATAATGCAGAATGGGGATGAACTGGTGGTGCAGGTGGGTGCCTACAGGCGCAACTTGATACTGCCACGTACGCTGGTGGGGAAAAATGTGGAAGAGGCCCGTTTCCAGGAGGACCGGCTAATCATTCGGTTTAAAGGAAGTGGAAATGGAAAGAATACTGGAGGTAAACCGGAGCCCTGAGGGGGAAATAGTTATACGGCTGTGTGCCCCGCGCAGGCTGCCCGTGGAGGCCAGACGCCACCTGATGGGCACAACCAAAGAAGGCCTGTTGACCCTGCGCTCCCTGCTAGATGCCGCCCTGCGGCGGCTGGAGACCGAGGAGCAACAGGTGGGCAAGAAGAAAAAAGGCCCTACCAAGATTGAGGTTCAGTAGGTCAGATCCTGTAGCTCCCGGTAGCTGGATATGCCGGCAACCAGGCGGATGAACTCAACCAGAGAACCTGCCCTCTGCCGCAGCTGCTCTAACTCCTCCCCGATGGGGGAGGTGGACTGAGGGCTCAGGGCGTAGGTGCCGTGGAAGGCGAAGTAGGCCTGGTTGAGCCGACGGATGTGATATCCCATTCCGGCCAGCCGCAGCCGGGAAGCCTCCATGAAGGCCTCCGTTTCCCCCACCCTGCCCTCCACCAGCAGGCGGTCCACCTCTTTGCGTATGGCCCGCATCTCGCGGTCAAAGGGGGCCTCCCCGCCTTCAGCGGTCTCCACTGGCTCTATCCCATAGCCACGCAGCACCCTGTCGGCAATCTCCTTTCCGGCTATGTCGGCGGCCGTCTCGTTGAGGGTGGTCATCTGGGAGTCCCGGCCGTAGGCCCGGCCTAGGGGACGGAAGAAAAAGTAGTGGTGCATCCATTCATGGGCGATGGCGCTCACCGTGTCCCGCAGCCCGTACCCTGGGGGGATGAGGCTGGGGTAGGTGGCCAGGCCCCCCAACCCCTCCACCAGGGCAGATACCCCCCGGGCGGCCTCCACCTTCCCTTCCAGCGCCTCCATCCGCTTGATATCAAGGTTGGGCTGCAGCAGCACCGTCCTGATGCGCTCAATGCGCTCCCTGGGGGAGATGATGAGAAGCATGGGTGGGAAGTCAAAGCGGAAGGCCACCGGAGGGAAGCCCCCCACCCCCTCCTGATGTAACACCCGGGCCACCGCCGTTTCCAGGACGGCCTCCACCGGGGCGGGGTCCTGTCCGGGGGAGTTGAAATACGCTAGGACCAGTACGGCCTCATCGGCGGGGGAGGGGGTGAAGGCGCGGGCCAGCCGGTCCCAGGACTCCGCCGCGAGGGCGCGGGCCTCCCAGCCAGTAAGAGAGAAGGCATAAGACTGGGCCAGCCCCTGATAGCTGGTGGCGGCAAAGGGAGCCGCAGACGACTGTAGCAATAGCAGGGCTATCAGGAGCCCCAGAACAAGCCTCTTAATGGTCAACACTATTCCATTGTAGTATTTTAGAGGCGAAGGTGCTTTGGGATGGGTTGAGGGTGTGGGAGTTGGAGGGTGTCCTGGCCCTATTAGGCCAGCACCAGTCAAGAAGAAGGGCAAGCAACCCAAGCTTTTATAGTCAGTGTTAGTGGCTACCGCTGGTAGGTGCCGGTGAGCTGTCCCCGGGCCAGGATGTGTCCCCGCACGGCAGCCAACACCTGTTCCCTGGTGGCTCCTGCCGCCATCTCCAGTTCGGCGTCCAGCGCATACAAGGTGAACCGGTTAGTGTTGGTGGGGGCCAGAGGGTGGGCAGGGGCCGCCGTAGCCCGCCTTTTCGAAGTCGTTCTCCCCCTGTAAAGCACCGGCCGGCACTTGACCCCCGCTGGAGGCAGCCTCGGGCAGGCCGCGGCTACCCGCGGGAAGGTTGAACACCACCCAGTGGGCGAAGGCCCCGCCGGGGGCGTCCGGGTCGTCCACCACAAGGGCGAGGGGCTGAGTGCCCTCAGAGGGCTGGCTCCATCGCAGGGAGGGAGATACATCCTCCCTTTCACAGGTGTATTCAAGCGGGACCCGGTACCTATCCCGGAAGGCCGGGCTGGTGACGGAGAGTGTTACCTTAACCTCAGCAGCGGGGGCGGGGGTGGCTTCAGTGACGGCGCACGCCAGAGCCAATGCGGCTGCCGCTCACAGCGCCCCGCCCAACACGGCGAGCCGCACCTTGGTCCGTGTCGGGATCTGTCTTACACTCATCGTTCCCGCCACCGGAGCACCGCCCGATATTTTCCTATACCTGCATTATAAGTAGATGAGGGTCTAACGCCTTTCCATCGGCATCACATCAACCCTCATTATCACCTTGCCCCAGCCGCCGCACTCCGGCCCCAAATCGGTGCAGCCGACATGTTTAAAGCAGATGCCATTGGGGTCCAGGTTCTCCGCCAACCTCTCGCAGACGGCGGTGAAGGTATGGCTCAGGGGTGCTATGGCGCTTACACACATCCGCTCCGGGCACTCGTCGCGGAGGAGCACCCCGTTGGCGTCCATCACGATGCGGTCTCCCACCTTGTGCTGTGCGATGCAGCCATGGGCCTGTACCACCTCAGCCACAATCTTGTACCTGCTGAAGCCGGGGGCATCCTCAATCATCTTGACCCACTTGGGGTTGGTGCGAAAGACCTTCACCTCCTCATCGCTGTAGCCCAGCGCCTGTTGCAACCTTGACCAGCGCTTCTCCATGTCCATAGACCCTGCCTCCTTTTCATGCTGCTCCAGGCAGCCCGAAAGCTGTTTGCCACCATCTTACCACCTTCTGAGTAATGTGGCGCTCTCTCATTAACTTGCCCGCGCGTCCTCGACAGACTCAGGACGGCGGGCAGGCCGCCATATGTGAACAACCGATGATCCCACCTTAGACCTAATCAGTCAGTTCTAACAACTGGACTTCAGTGCCTTTCATCACCTGCTGCCCCCGCTGATTGAGAACCTCAATGCCGACTCTCAGCACACCACGCCTGGGATTCTTTGACGATGGGCGGACGCTGAGGACTTCGCTCTCAACCCGGATGGTGTCCCCCGGCTTTACCGGCGCCGTGAACCGGATCTCCTCGAACCCCAGGTGTGCCACCGGGCGGGTATGCTCGCCGTAGAGCACATCGCGAAAGCCCCCGGCCAGTTCCAGGCCTTCCATGCAGGCCAGGGTGCATACCCCGGCCAAGAGCCGTTCACCGAACTGGGTCTGCCGCATAAGCTCCTGGTCGGTGTGGATGTCGTTGGTGGTCCAGGTAAGGTTGTGGAGCTGGGCGAAGTCCCCATCCCCGATGGTCCTGGCAGGGCTGGCAAACTTCTTCCCCACCGGGACAAGCTGGTCAAAGGTCGCCATGTCTCACCTCCACAACGCTGTATGCCGCCATTTTATCCCCGACGGCGGCACGGCTTCAAGTGGGATGGTGGTAAAAGCTTAGAAAGGTGAAAGCCATCCCGCCGCCAGCACCACCGCCGGGCCGCCGAAGGCTACCAGGAACAGGTTGCGGGTGAGGGCCATGATGATTACTGCAGCCACCGCACCCACCAGCCAGTAATCATCCCATCGCCAGGAGATGTTTCCATCCTTAGCAAAGAGCTGCTGAAACACGATGGCCGCCAGCACGGTCATGGGTATCTGCCGCAGCCATATCTGCACCCTCTGGGGGAGTACCCACTGGCTAAGCAGCGTCAGCGGCAGCAGACGGATAAGGTAGTTCATGGCCGATAGGGCCACGAAGATGATGATGAAGGTTAGCTGGCTTTCCATTCCCACATCGCTCCGGCGGCGCCGCCGGCCATGGCCCCCAGAATCATGGCCCACTGGGCGGGCATTACCGTGAGTAGGGCCAGGGCGAACCCACCGGATACCAGTATGGCGCTTAGCCCCTGCCCCAACCGGCGTACCATGGAGAAGATAAGCCCAATGAGCAGGGCGGGGAAAGCAAAGCGGGCCGCCGTATCCAGCGAGGGCGGCATCTGGGCGGCTATCGTCAGTCCTACGGCTGAGACCACAATCCATCCCAGCCAGGTGGTAATGGCTATGGCCAGAAGGTATACATGGGGTCGGGGTCGGTCCTGGGTCACATAGCTGGAAAGAAGGGGTGGTGTCCATGTAGATACGGCCAGGGCGTATAGCGGCAGCAGGCGGCGCCGGGCCATGCGGACATATGGCGACAGGTACCCCGCCATGAGTATGTACCTCAGGTTTATGAACAGGGTGGCCAGGGCCATCTCCAGGAAACCGGCACCCGCTGTTATCAGGCTAATCACCACCAGTTGTGCGGAGCCGGTGAAAAGGAGTATGGAGAACAGCAGTCCCACGAGGGGGTGGATGCCCGCCTCCTGTACCAGGAGTCCGTAGGTGATTCCGAAAGGGATGAGGGATAAGGACAGGATGGCGGCTTCCCTTACCGCCCGGATTAGGATTCCCCTTTCCATAAGCCCCTATTATAAGGGCTGCTGCGGCCCTCTGCCACAAGGATATCTTACGGCCGTTCTTCTTTTCCGCCTATCAGGTGGCATAGGGGGCTACCCCGCCGGTCGAAGGGGGGGCGCTGGGGCGAAGCCCCCCCAATTAGAGTTTTATGGGTGGGTGGGACCGAGAGGATATCTAAACGCCTCCTATATCATAGGGCGTCAATGAACTCCTGGGCGGTGACCACCGTGGCCTGCCGGGGAAATACCTTCTCCATGAGCAGGCGGTGCACCTCGTCATCGCGGTCGCCGCAGCCATCGGACAGCACCACCACGCCATAGTCCGCATCCGCCGCCCAGCGCACCGTGGACAGTACACAGCCGCTGGTGACTATCCCCATCAGCACCACCGTGTCAATGTCCCTGGCCCGGAGCAGGGTGGAGAGGTCGGTAGTGGAGAAGGCACCCACCCGGCGCTTGGTCACCACCACCTCTCTGGGCTGGGGTGCTACT
>JASLQE010000362.1 GCA_030744635.1 Dehalococcoidia bacterium
GCGGTGCGTCAGGTGCCCCTCAAGCTACAACCACCCTCCCTGGATGACAGCACCGCTGATGCCCAGCGCCTCACCCACGCCCTGGCCCAAAAGGATATGAACGGCGTCACCGTGGAGCTGCCCTTGCTGCAACGCCTCTCCCAGGAGCTACGCTCCTCCGAGTGGCAGGTGACCCCCGTATTGGATGTTTCCGGTGGCACCCGTATGATAGACCTGTACCCCGGGAGACACCGCTCCGCCCTGCTGGGAATAGCCGTGGACATAGGCACCACCAATGTGATGGCGGAGCTGGTAGACCTGCGCTCCGGCCGCTCCATAGAGCAGATATCGGCCCGCAACCGCCAGATACTGCGGGGCGAGGATGTTATCTCCCGGATAATCTTCAGCGAGAAGGGCGGGCTGGAGGAGCTGCACCGCCTGGTGGTGGAGACGGTGAACGAGCTAGTAGCACAGTTGGGACACCGCCACCGCTTCCAGCCCCGGGAGGTGCAGGATATGGTGGTGGCTGGCAACACTACCATGTCCCACCTGCTACTGGGCATACCCCCCAAGTCCATCCGGCAGGAGCCGTATGCACCCACAGCCACCTCGTTCCCCAGGGTTAAAGCAGGTGAGTTGGGTATAGACATAAACCCTCTGGCCGGGGTGTACTGCCTGCCGGCAGTGGCCGCCTATGTGGGTGGTGACATCACCGCCGGCATTCTGAGTTCTTGCCTGTACAGCTCCGAAAAGCTTACCCTGTTCCTGGATGTAGGCACCAACGGGGAGATAGTGCTGGGGAACCAGGAGTGGATGACCACCTGCGCCTGCAGCGCCGGACCCTCTTTTGAGGGGGCCGGGGTGCAGCATGGCATGAGGGCTGTGCCCGGGGCTATTGAAGAGGTGCGCATCAACTCCAAGACCCTGGAGCCAACCCTGAGGGTCATCGGCGATAAACCACCAGAGGGCATATGTGGCTCCGGCATGATTTCCGTGGGTGCGGAGCTGATGCTCACGGGGGTTATAGACCGCTCCGGCCGCATTCAGGTGGAAGATGTGCGGCGGCGCATGGGCAAAGCCAGCCGTGCCCGTATCGGGGAGCACGGACCGGAGTTCGTCCTGGCCTGGGCCGGGGAATCGGGCACCAAACAGGACATCGTTATCACCGGGGTGGATATCGGCAACATCATCCGCACCAAGGGCGCTATCTACGCCGGTATAGCGGTTATGCTGCGCTCCCTGGGCATTGAAATGGCCGATGTGGAGCAGGTGTTCATCGGTGGCGACTTCGGCCAGCATATCAATGTGGAGGGGGCCATACAGATTGGACTGCTGCCAGACCTGCCCTGGGACCGGTTCTCCTTTCTGGGCAATACCTCCCTCAGCGGGGCCTACCACGCCCTTATCTCCCGCCAGGCCCGGGCGCAGGCGGAAGATGTGGTGGGCATGCTCACCTACTTCGAGCTTATCGCCGAGCCCTCGTTTATGGATGAGTTCAGCGCCGCCCTGTTCCTGCCACACACCAACATGGGCCTCTTCCCTTCATTGAAAGCGGAGATGGAGAAAGGATAGGCCATGGCGGGGCTGGATGATATATTCTTCCCCTCATCGGTAGCCATCGTAGGCGCTTCCGCCGAGGCCAATAGCGGCACCAACATGATTCTCCTCGACCCGCTCCTCCGCTATGGCTTCCGCGGGACCATCTACCCAGTGAATCCCAAGGCAGACGAGATAAAGGGCCTGAAGTCCTACCCCAGTCTGCTGGACATCCCCGGCCCGGTGGACCTGGTAATCTGTGCCCTGGCGGCCCGGCACATGCCCCGCATTGCCCAGGAGTGTGCTCAGAAAGGCGCAAAGGGGCTGCACATCTTTAGCGCCGGGTTCAGCGAGAGCGGTGAGACCGAGGGCAAGCGGTTGGAGGCAGAGGTAGTGGCACTGGCCCGGCAGGCGGGGGTGCGCGTTATCGGACCCAACTGCTTCGGCGTAAGCTGCCTGTCCTCCGGGCTGAGCACCCTGAATGATATACCCACGGAGCCGGGCAGCCTGGCATTGGCCTCCCAGAGCTCGGCCATCGCCGTAGAGTTCACCGATGCCGCCGCCATGCGGGGGGTGCGCTTCAGCAAAGCGGTGTGCTACGGCAACGGCGCCGACCTCAACGAGACAGACTTCCTGGAGTACTATGGCCAGGATCCGGATACCCGCATCATCACCCTCTATCTGGAGGGGGTTAGGGACAAACGTTTCTTCTCAGTCCTCCGGGATGTGGCCGCGCGCAAGCCGGTGCTTATCCTCAAAGGTGGCACCTCAGGGGCCGGGGGCCGCGCGGTAAGCTCCCATACGGGTTCCCTAGTGGGGCGGGGTGAGGTATGGTGGGCTTTATGCCGCCAGGCCGGGGCACTGGCCGCCACCAGCTTCAACGACCTGGTGGACCTGGCTGTGGCTTTCTACCATTTCACCCCACCTGTGGGAGACCGGACGGCCATTGTGGTCTTCGGCGGCGGCACCGGTGTTAAAGCCGCCGATGACTGCGAGAGGGGCGGCCTGATCGTGCCGCCGCTGGACGCCGCCACCCGGCAGGCCATAGGAAGCTTCATGCCCCCGGTGGGCACCAGCACCGCTAACCCGGTGGACGGCTCACCCGGGGTGATATGGGTGGCCGGGCCGCTGTTTAAGGTGCTTGCCGCCCTGGACACCTCCCCGCAGGTGGACCTGGCCATGGTGTACCTCTGGGTGCCATCTCACACACACAGGGCCAATCCGGAGATAGTGGATGACCAGGCGGACGCCATAGCCCATGCCCACAGGGAGCTACGGATACAGGTAGTGGGCATCAACAGCTTCACCGGCAGCCCGGAAGCAGCGGAGACTTCCCTGAGAACTTTACAAAAGTGCGTAGAGGCGGGTGTGCCCGTTTTTTCAAACTTCTACTCCGCGGCCTCTGCCGTCCGCCGCTTTATTGACTATCACAGCCATACCAAGGGGCCGATGAAGGAGGCGCTATGACCAAGACCATCGCCATAGCCGGGAAGGGTGGCACCGGTAAGACCACCCTGGCCGCAGTGCTGGCCGAGCTCCTCTCGCAGAAGGGGGTGGTGCTGGCTATAGATGCGGACCCCAGCTCCAACCTGCACCTCACCCTGGGTGTGGACATGAGCTGCACCGTTGGCTCGGCCCGGGAGGAGCTGCTGGCCGAGGTAAGAAAAGGCACCTTCCCCGTGGGTATGGCCAAGCAGGACTACCTGGATATACGCATCCAGGAGTCCCTGGTGGAGGGTTCCCGGATAGACCTGCTGGCCATGGGCCGCCCGGAAGGCCCCGGCTGCTACTGCGCCGCCAACAATATGATTCGGGTGGCCCTGGACCGCATAGAGGGTAACTATGACTTTATCGTCATTGACAACGAGGCGGGCATGGAGCACATCAGCCGCCAGACAACACAGGATGTGGATGTGCTGCTCCTCGTATCGGACCCCACGGTGCGAGGGATAGTAACCGCTGTACGCATGAAGGAGCTTATAGGTGAAATCCGCACCGAGGTGGGCCGGGTGGCCCTCGTGGTGAACCGGACAACCAACGGCCTGTCAGCGGAGGTGCAGAGGCTTATCAAAGAGAACGGCCTGGACCTGATATCCGTCATTCGCAGTGACCCGGCGGTGGAGGAGGCGGATACAGAGGGAAATCCTCTGAGCTCCCTTCCCGCTGTTTCGCCGGTGCGTCTATCGGTAATGGAAATAGCCCAGAAGGTGGGCCTGATTTGAGTTCGGAGTAAGGAGGCAAGATGCTGGTTATTGGGGAGAGTATTCATGTAATCGCCCCGCGGGTGCGGGAGGCGATGGAGGGCCGGGACAAGGCCTTTATTCAAAAGCTGGCACGACAACAGGTGGCGGGCGGCGCCCATGTGCTGGACCTCAACATCGGCCCCCAGCGCAAGACCGGCGTGGAGATGATGTCCTGGATGGTGGAGACCGTCCAGGAGGTGACTGATGTCCCCCTCTCTTTGGACACCACCAACGCCGCCGCCATTGAGGCCG
>JASLQE010000363.1 GCA_030744635.1 Dehalococcoidia bacterium
ACCGCACACTCCAGCCCCAACCCCTCCCCCCGCGCTTTGATATAGCTTACCAGGGAGGACGCAGATAGGGCACTCAGGGTGAGGGTAGCCCCCCAATCATCGCCTTCCTCCAAGAAAAACAGGAGGATGCCCAGGAACACCGCAACCTCCCCCAGGCGGTCCAGGGTGGAGTCCAGCAGGGCACCAAGGCGGGTGGGCTGGCCCACCCGCCGGGCTAGGGCCCCGTCCAGCAGGTCAAAAGCCCCCGCCACCAGGAATACAAGGCCTGCGGCCACCAGTAGGCCCTGGTATACCAGCAGGCCTACGCCCAAAGAAGCCAGCAGGCCCAGCACCGTGAGGGCATCAGCGCTTATACCGATACGGGCCAGGGGGCGGGAAAGGCCATCAGCCAGCGGGCTCACCAACCGGCGTCGTATCTGGGCCAGTTTCAACTCAGCAGCCGCTGGTATAGCTGGCTCACTTTCTGGGCCACATTCGTCCAGTCGTACTCCTGGGCCCGCTGCCTGCCTCGCTCTCCCATATCTCTGGCCAGGCCGGGGTGGGACAGCAGATGGGAGAGGGCCTCGGTGAGGGCATCCTGATCCCTGGGGGGCACCATGAGGCCCTCCTGGCCGTGGGTCAGCACCTGGGAAAATCCGTCTATGCGGGAGGCCACCACAGGCTTGCCGGTAGCCATGGCTTCCAGCAGCACCATACCGAAGCTCTCCTCGCCGGTGGCCGGGGCGCACAGCACATGGGCACTGGCGTAGTACCCAGGCAGCATGTCAAAGGGGACTGAGCCGGAGAACACCACATCATCCAGCCCCTCGGACATGATCCGATAATCTGTTCCCAGTCGGCTGCGGGGCCCCACTATTACCAGCCGCAGGTCCGGGAACTGGGCCTTGAGGCGGCGGTAAGCCTCCAGCAGGCAGTCTAACCCTTTTCGTTCCTCCAGACGGCCCACAAAGAGGAGGTTTCGTTTGCCGTCCGCCAGCTCCTCTAGCGGGAGGGTCTGAGGCGAGAAAAGCCGGGTGTCCACCCCGTTTGGGATTAGCTCATAGTTGCCGGGGTAGTGGCGGCTGACAAAGTCCATGGCGGGTTGCGATACGGCGATAAGGCTGTCCAGGTGCCGGAACCAGCGCTCCAGCAGAGGCTTGTACCAGAAGTAGCCCCGTGGCTTGCTGTGGAAAGCGTGAAAGGTGCCCACCCGGGGCACACAGGTTTCCTGAAGGACAATGGGGGGCAGGGCGGGGGTCAGGGGCTCGTGGGCATGGATGACATCAAAGTTCTCACGGTCCAGCACCCCTTTCACCTGGAACAGGAGCCGGGGAGAGAGTGTGATGCGGGCGAAGGAGCCCCCTGAGGGGAAAGGAATGGCGTGGCCCAGGCGGATGAGGTTGGCGCTGACATGGTTCTCCTGCCTGGAGCAAGGGGCCAGGATTCTAACCTCGTGGCCCATTTCCTGGAAACATCGCTCCAGGTTATAGATGTGGGTGGTAACCCCACCGGGGTAGCTGTAGTCATATGGCGAGACTAAGCCAACCTTCATTGCTCCCTTTTGCCGGAGATAAAGTCCTCCACCATCTGCCGGGCTGCGGAGTCCGTGTACTGCTGCGGGGGCGACTTCATGAAGTAGGACGAGGGGGAGACCATCGCTCCCTTGAGGCCCCGGTCCAGGGCCAGCTTGCAGCAGCGGATGGCGTCGATAACTACCCCCGCAGAATTGGGGCTGTCCCACACCTCCAGCTTCAGCTCAACATTTATGGGGGCCATTCCGAAACCGGTGCCCTCCATACGGATGTAGCAGTACTTCCGGTCTTCCAGCCAGGGCACATAGTCACTGGGGCCGATATGGATGTTCTCGGGCTTTATTGTACTGTCCAGTTGGGAGGTGACGGACTGGGTCTTGGAAATCTTCTTGGACTGCAGCCGCTCCCGCTCCAGCATATTCAGAAAGTCGGTGTTGCCGCCGAAGTTAAGCTGGTAGGTCTTCTCCAGCTTGACGCCCCGGTCCTGGAAGAGGCGGGTCAGGACGCGGTGGATAATGGTGGCACCCACCTGGGACTTGATATCATCGCCGATAATGGGCAGTCCCCGTTCGGCGAACCGCTCCTGCCAGTAAGGCTCCCTAGCGATGAACACCGGTATGCAGTTTATGAAGCCGCAGCCGCTGTCCAGTATCTGCTCCACGTACCACTTGGTGGCCATCTCGGAGCCTACGGGCAGGTAGCTGATTACTACATGGGCCTGTGTCTCCTTGAGGATGTTGACGATGTTGGCGGTGGCCCCATCACTCTTGGTTACTACCCCGTCCAGGTACTTGCCGATGCCGTCATGGGTCATGCCCCGCTCCACCTTTACCCCCAGCGAGGGGACATCGCAGAACTTCATGGTGTTATTGGGCGGGGTGAAGATGGCCTGCGACAGGTCAAGGTCGACCTTGCTACGGTCGATGTCAAAGGCGGCCACAAAACGGATGTCACTTATCCGGTAGCCGCCCAGGTTGGCATGCATCAGCCCGGGTATAGTCTCCCCTTTTTTGGCCTCTCGGTAATAATGTACCCCCTGCACCAGGGAGGAGGCGCAGTTGCCCACTCCGATAATGGCTACATTGATGGGTCCTGAGTTCTGCTTGACCATTTAGTTCGGTTTCCCTCCGGTACTATAGTTTCACCACATTATAAGCCATTGGTGAAGGTGCTGAAAGTGCGGATGAGTAGGGGCCGCTTTCTAACGAAGGTTCCGCAGGCGCTGCGCCCCTTTGGCAGGGGTATGATGGTATCCTCAACAGTTATGAAACGGATGGGGGATGGGAAAAATGGGCTTTCCGAACGAACCCGGTGAGAATCCCCTAAAAAGTACTGAAGGTATACTTGCAAAGCCCCTGCAGCAGATGGCGTAGGAATAGTAGAAGCGGTGTGTTAGAATAGGGGTCTAGGGGGCGGATATGAGTTCGCGCATAGCGGCTGAAGAAGCCCAACTTATATCGGCCAGCGGCGAAGGGGTCACCTGGATCAACATCGAGAAAGCCACCCCCAAGCAGCTCGGCTATTTGGCCCAGATATACTCCTTTCATCCTCTGGACCTGGAGGACTGCCTGTCCCGCAGGCAGCTTCCCAAGTTAGATGAGTACCCGGACTATCTGTTCATCCTGCTTCACTTTCCGGTGTTCAACAAACGGGCCAAGGTCACTCAGTCCAGCCAGGTCTCTATTTTTTTGGGCCGAAACTACCTGGTCACCGTGCACCAGGGGGACCTCAAGCCCCTGGCAAACATGTTCCGTGCCTGCCGGGAGGATGAGGAGGCGCGCCGGGATTACCTCTCTCGGGACTCGGGGTACCTGCTTTACCGCATAATGGATATCCTGGTGGACTACACTTTCCCCATCCTCAACAAGGTGCTGGGCAACCTGGAGGACCTGGAGGATAAGGTGTTTGACCAGAAGGTGGACGCAGTCCTGGATGTAGCCCTGTTGCGCCGGGACATAGCCGCCCAGAGGCGCATTATCTGGGGCCTGAGGGGGGTGGTCTCCCTGCTGGAGACCCGGGTGCAGGCGTTTACGCAGGAGGACCTCTCGGTATACTTCGGCGATGTCCTGGACCATGTGAACCGGTCCTGGAGCACCCTGGAGGAATGTAAGGATACCATAGAGATTTACAAGGATACGGACTATTTGCTCACTCAGGACAGCATCCAGAGGGTTATGGCTATACTCACCATCGCCATCACGGTGATGGTGCCTTTTTCTATCGTTTCCGGCATATATGGCATGAATGTGCCGCTGCCCGGCGGCGGTGGCCCGTTCACCTTCAGCATGCTTCTCTTGCTCATGCTCCTGATAAGCGGGGGGATGCTTGTCTATTTCCGCCGCCAGCGATGGATGTGATATCCCCGCTCTTTGCGGTATAACCCGGCCCGGTTATGGAGATTCATGTACTTGGCGCATATCGAACGGAGTCCAGTAGCACACACCTGGTGTCGCTGCTGGTGGACGGGCGGCTGGCCCTGGATGCCGGCAGCCTTACCGCCGGCCTGAGCTTCACGCAGCAGCAGGGTATAGATGCCATTCTGCTAAGCCACCATCACTTTGACCACTTCCGGGACATCGTCACCCTGGGGCTGTCCCGCGCCCGCCTTCGGTCCACCCCACTCTATGCCACGCAAACCACGCTGGATGCACTGGCCTACTTTTTTGACGGGGGCCGCTACTATCCAGACTTCTTTCACTGGCCTGAGGACCTGCCGGTCTACGAGCCCTACACCGTTCAGCCCGGTGTACCGCTGGAGGTAGAGGGCTACCGGGTGGAGGCCCATCCGGTGCCGCACACCGTAGCCGCCGTGGGCTATCAGGTTACCTCGCCGGAAGGCCGCAGGGTTTTCTACTCCGGGGATACCGGGGCCGGGCTGGCCGTCTGCTGGCCCCATGTCTCCCCCCACCTGATTATCACCGAGGTGAGCGGCCCGGAGCGGTGGCGTGAACGTCTAGGGCCTTCAGGTCACCTTACTCCGGGCATGCTGAAGGAGGAGCTATCCCAGTTCCGGCATCTGAAGGGCTACCTGCCGCCAGTGGTGGTGGTGCATATCAACCCAACGGCCCGGGAGGAGACAGCCCGGGAGGTGGAGGCCGTATCCCGCGAGGTGGGCACCGCCATAACCCTGGGTACGGAAGGGATGAGGCTGGAGGTTTAGGCCGTGGAGCCCCAGTTCATGGTGGATATCAATGTGGGGCGTCTGGCCCGCTGGCTGCGGGCGACGGGCTACGATGCTGATCTCTTCACAGGCCGCGACGATAGCGATATGGTACGGACGGCCCTGAAAGAGGGGAGAATAGTGCTTACCAGGGATGGCGGGGTGGCCCGGCGCAGGGTGGTCACCACCGGTCGGCTGCGGGTGCTCCACCTTCGCTCAGACAGTGTCCGGGAGCAGCTCCGCCAAGTCGTGTCGGCCTTCTCGCTCAACCCAACTCACCGCCCTTTCTCCCTGTGCCTGGAGTGCAACCGCCCCTTGGAGGGGCGCGGTAAGGAGGTGGTGGTGGGGCTCGCGCCGACCTATGTGTTCAGCACACAGTGGGAGTTCAGCCAGTGCCCATCCTGTGGACGCATATACTGGCAGGGTACCCACTGGGACGCCATGCGCAGCTGGCTGCAGGAGCTGGAGGAGGTATGAAGGCGGCCTTTGTCTATACTCCCCGGCTGGCCTCGGCGGGGTTCCCGGACCATGTCCTGCTCCCTACCCGTCTGCAGTATGTGTATGAGCTGCTGGAGGCCTACGGGGCCTTCTCCCGCTCCCGGCTCCTCGTCCCCCGCCCTGCCCGGATACGGGAGCTAACAGCCTTCCACACCCCGGAGTATGTGAAGGCGGTGCGGGAACTGAGCCAGGGAAAGGGCGGGGTGGACCCCGCCCGATTTAACCTGAGTGCCGACGGGGACAACCCTCACTACCCCGGAATGTACGAGACCTCTCTGCTGCCGGTGGGAGGTTCACTGGTGGCCGCCATGCACATGGTGAAGGGCACCCGTGAGGTGGTGTTCAACCCCTCAGGGGGCCACCACCACGCCGCAGCGGACTGTGCCTCCGGCTTCTGTATCTTCAACGATGTCGTGGTCGCCATCAACTACTTCCTGTCCCGCGGTATGCGGGTGGCCTATGTAGATATAGATGCCCACCACGGTGATGGCGTCCAGGAGGCTTTCTACCACACTGACCAGGTGCTTACCATATCCTGCCACGAATGGGGGGACTTTCTGTTCCCAGGCACCGGCGGTGTGGAGGAGATAGGCTTAGGGGTGGGGCGTGGGTATTCCGCTAACCTTCCCCTCTACCCCGGCACCGATGACGGCGTGTATCTGGAGGCATTTCATCAGGTGGTGCCTCCCCTGGTGAGTGCCTTCGCCCCCGATGTGCTGGTGACCCAGCTTGGCTGTGACACCCACTATCAGGACCCCCTCACTCACCTGTGCCTCACCATCCAGGGATACTGCCGGCTTGTGGAGGAGTTCAAGGGACTGGCGCCCCGCTGGCTGGCCCTGGGGGGAGGCGGCTACGAGCCGGGGGTGGTGGCACGGGCGTGGGCCGCTGCCTACGGGGTGATGGCCGGGCTGGACCTGCCAGACCAGATTCCCGGCAGCTTCCGGGAGAAGTACGGCCTGGGCCACCTGTGGGACACGGAGGGGCCGGATGTTCCCCGCGACCAGGTTGAGGAGGCCCGGCGCTTCGCCCGCCACCAGGTAGAGCAGCTCCAGGCCCTGGTCTTCCCCTACCACCGGGTCTGAATGGCTGGGCATTCGCCCTTTGGTTACGCCTGGGGGGGCTTCGCCCCCAAGAACATAAACTGTGTGGGAGGGTGGGAGAGAGCAGGTCTCATGTGCGGCCTATGAGTGGGGGTTGTGGTGGTGTGGGGTGATAGGGTAGCATAGGTGCAAAGTAAAGCCCGGCTGAGGTAGGTATGCCAGGCAGCAGCAAACGGAAGGTCACCCAGTGGGTATGCCAGGTGTGCGGCTACATCCACACCGGGGAGAAGCCGCCGGAGGTGTTCCCGGTCTGCGGCGCTCCTAAATCGGAGTTCAGGAAGTTGGAGTAGCAGCCACCGCCCTTGGGATATCGCGCCCATGTGGGTGCTGGCCATATCAAGCGATAACGATATTATTCGCTGTGCTCAGAATGACATGTGTATGTTGTCACCCTATCCGAAGGACTCTCCGCTTTGCGGTCCGAAGGACTCCGGACTCCTTCGGATAGCGGGGCGAAGGGTCTCTGGTATGCAAATTGTAACGCTGACTTCCGAGACGAAGCACTATCAATAACCTAACTGGGTGGGCGGGTAGGAACTAAAAGGCCCCGGCAAGCCCTATGCAGGCTACAGGGCGGAAAATGTTTCCTTAAGCAGAAGGGCGTCCTCCTCTAGGTTGGGGCTTTCGCAGATGAGCATCCCCTCTGCCCCCCGGTCTTTCAGAGCCCGTAGCAGCTCCTCGTAGCGCATGTCGGATATCTTCAAGTCCAGGTGCCTCCTCTCCCCAGCCCTGGTGTATTCAATGCCTGAAAGATGGATATGTAGCCGCTTCAGGGCCTGTGGCCCCAGCCTGGCCTCCACCTGGTGGAGCAGGCCCATAAACTCGGCGTAGGAGTTACACTCCCCGCAGCGGGCATGGAAGTGGGAGAAGTCCAGGGTGGGGAGGACCCCCTCCACCTCGGCACTGAGGGAGAGCAGCTCGTCCACGGTGCCGAACTGGCTGAACTTGCCGGTGAGCTCGGGACGTAGCACTACCGGGTTGCCTTCACCGCGTAGCAGCGCAGCCATCTTCTCCAGCACCGCCTTGATGCGCCGGTACACCAGCTCCGGGGGGTCTTTGAGGTAGAAACCGGCGTGGAATACCGCGCTCTCCGTCCCGCACAGGGCACCGATGCGGGCCGTCTGGAGCAGCCGGGCCTGGCTGGCGTTTAGCTTGTCCTCCTCGTGGGCGTTCAGGTTGATGTAGTAGGGGGCGTGGGCGGAGATGCGGATGCCATGCTCAAGGGCGGTCTCGTGCACCACATGGGCGGCGGCCTCCCCCATCCGCACCCCCTGCACGAACTCCAGCTCCATACAGTCCAGCCCCAGCTCCCGCAGTCTTTCAATGCCCCCGGCCGTTGATCGGGCCTTGCTGGAGTGAGGGACACCGGCGGTACCGAATAGCAGCGCCATGGGGCAATTCTACGCCCGCCCCCACCACCGGTCAACGGCCATCCGCGCTTTTGCATAGAGAGAGCGGTGTTGATACAATATGCTATACAGGACTCATTACTGAAACGGGATAATAACATGGGCGTTACGGCAGTGGGTGAGAAGTACCGGTGCAACACCTGTGGCAATGTGGTGGCGGTGACCAAGGCCGGTGGGGGGACCCTCGTTTGCTGCGGGCAGGATATGGAGCTGATAAAGTAGTTCCCTACACCTATATGAGGGGGTCTGGGCAGGATAATCCCTTAGCAAGAAGTCCGCATAGTCTCAACCCGCTACAACAGGTGCAACATTACGCGGGTCACAATAGCCTCTCCCGCAGGGTCTTCAAGTTCAAAACATCCTCCTTGTTGTATTCCAGCAGGGTTGCCAAGGCCTTCTGGTTGTAGTCGTTGACATATCTCAACCACAACCTGACAGCCTCGTAGCCATTTATATCCAACAATTTTCTTTTGATGCCCAGTTGTCGCTCCACGGCCTTGAGTCCGCCGTAGAGGTTGCTTTGCCAGCAGTGGTACATAAGGTCGCAGTGTTGAAACAATTGGGCAAGGTCAACTCCCAATAGGCGGTGAATAAACGGCAGGTCAAACCGCGTGCCGTTGTAGGTATAGATGACGCCTACGCCCTCCAGGACTTGCAGCAGGCTATCTGTGGTTATGTCTTCTCCCACCAAGTGAACAAGCCTGCTGCCACCCCCCTGGCAAAGATATATACCTATCACAGTGATTTGGCAGTCCCGGGGCGAAAGTCCGGTGGTCTCAATGTCCAAATATGCTTCAAGGCCGGGCTGCAATTGACTGACCCCCTGTTGTCTCCTGATACATTCGGATTATACAACGCCGCCGGTCAGCGATGAGCACGAAAACCCCACAAGCTTATGTGCGGCACGGGTTGTTAAGAAAGGGCTGTTTCCTTCCACCCCGCTTATGGCCCCATGGCTGGCAATTCCCACTATGTTATATTACTCTTGGTTAAAAGCTCTGCATCAGAGTAAAAGCGGGCAGCTATGCAAGGGGGATAGGAGTGGACCACGCCGATGGGGTGTATGACTTTCACACGCACTCAGTGTTGAGCGATGGCGAGCTTATAGCCATGGAGCTAATCCGGAGGGCGGCGGTGGCGGGCTATGCGGCCATAGGGATTACGGACCACTGCGGTCACGGGTTCCTAGAAAGGCTGATAACCGAGCTAAAGGCGGACTGTGCCCTGGCCCGGGAGCACTGGGGAATAAAGGCGGTCTCCGGGGTGGAACTGACCCATTTGCCCCCGGCGGCAATACCGGGCATAGCCAGACGGGCCAAAGAGCTGGGGGCTGATATCGTCATAGTGCATGGTGAGACATTGGTGGAACCGGTGTTGGCAGGCACAAACGAAGCCGCTCTCGGCTGCCCCTGGGTAGACATACTAGCCCATCCCGGCCTGCTTACACCAGAAGAAGCTGTGCTGGCGGCCAGCAACGGTATCTATTTGGAGCTAAGCCGACGCTCCGGGCACTGCCTTACCAATGGACATGTGGCCCAGCTGGCAGTAGAAGCCGGTGCCCGTCTTATAGTGGGCTCCGATGCCCACAGCCCGGGGGATCTGCTTACTTCCGCCCTGGTGGCAGCGGTTGCCAAGGGAGCGG
>JASLQE010000364.1 GCA_030744635.1 Dehalococcoidia bacterium
CTATATTCAAAATGGTGGATGGCGTGGAGGCGGCTAACGGGTGGAGTGCCGCGGAGGATGTGGCTTTCTGCCTGGAACTGTGCCAGCGGCTGGGGCTCAAGACAATAGGTGCCAGCGATGCCCACATGCTCCGTCAGATAGGCTCCTGTGCCACGGTCTTCAGCAACGGGGTCCACACCGAGGAGGACCTGGTAAGGGAGCTGCGCCTGGGCAACTGCACCGCCCGTGATTGCCGCACCCCCGAGATGAAGGTGCCTACTTTCTGGTTCTCATCCCATTAGCGGGTGGAACGAAAAGGGAGCAGGCGGCGTAGCCCCTGTAGTGCCTGGTGTTTCAGGGCCTGAACAATGGCCGGGGAGTGCCAGTCAAAAGAGAAGTCATCCATTGCAGTCACGGTAGACACGATATCGGACCCCTGGACCCGGGCGAAAATGTCGTCAATGCGCTGGTCTGAGAGCTTCCCATAGAGGTTCCGCGCCCAGGCTCCAACCTTGAGTTCCGTGCCCAGGCGGGACTTCCAGGCCTTCTCATATACGGCCAGGGAGCGGGAGGAAAGGTCACCGCTCCCGATGGCCCGCTTGAGGGTCTGGGCCGCCTCTTCAGCACATATCAGTCCGTAAAAGATACCACCACCAGTGGTTACCTTTACCTGACCGGCGGCCTCTCCCACCGCCAGCACCCGTGCGCCGTACGTACGCGAGCGGGGGGAGAAGGCGATGCGCCGTAAACATATCTGGCTCTCCTGGCTCTTGATCTTGCCGCGTTGGTGAAGGTCTTTGAGCAGCGTTTGCAGATAAGGCCCGGGTTGGGAGGAGATGACCCCGGCCAGTGCCTTACCGGGGGTGGTGGGCACCAGCCAGGCGAAGAAGCCTGGGGCTATCCCCTGGCCCAGGTATACCTCTGTCTCCTCCAGGCCGTTTACCGGGACCTCGGCCTGGGCGCCGATACCCCAGCGGGCTATTTGCCCCAGGCCGGCCGCCTCGGGCAAACTGGAGGGGAAGCCCGGGGAAAGGACTACGGCCCGGGCGTGGAGGCCATCGTTCCCGCTATTCCCCACCTTGACCGTCACCCCTTCCCCGTTTACCTCCACCCCCCTCACACCCGTCCCCAGCCTGAGGACGGCCCCCATTTCCTGGGCACGCTCCGCCATTGACTGGTCCAGGGAGGGGCGGTCTACTATAAAGGCTATGGGGTGTGGCATGGCGGTCCGTAGCGTCCTCCCCGAGGGTGAGAAAAATGTGGCTGAAGAGGCTTCCCGCAGTATTACCCTTGGGGATATGGGGAAGGTGCTAAGGCATGATGCGCCTACGATACCGCTACAGCAGGAGGGACGGCCTATATACGGGTGCTCCTCCAGCATCAGGGTAGAAAGGCCCCACCCTGCCAAGCGGGAGGCCAGGTAGCTGCCCACCGGCCCTGCCCCGACAATGATTACATCCCATTTTCTGTGCATAGGTCGCAAATTTATTGTAACAGGGGTTTCAGCTATATACAATTACCCTAACGGGTAATTTGGCAATTACCAGTTAGAGTAGTCTGGGGCCTTGATTATGGCCTACAATATCGGTCAGGAGGCGTTATGGCGATGTCCTTAGCCGTGGTGGCTGATATCGGGGGCACCAAGGTGTTGGCGGCGGTGGTGGCTGCCGATGGCACCGTGCTGGGGCAGGCTATTCTGCCCACCGAGGCCCAGAAGGGTCCAGAGGTCGTGATAGGCCGGGTAATAGAGGGGTTTCGCCTGGCTCTGGATAAAGCCGGTCTGGGGGTGGAAGATGTGGTAGGTGCTGGCATCGCCTGTGCGGGATTGGTGGATGTAGATAAGGGGGTGGTAGTAACCTCGCCCAATCTGCTCGGGTGGGACCGGGTGCCGCTGCGGGGACGCATAGAGGCGGCCCTGGGCCTGAATACCTTCCTGGCCAACGATGCCAATGCCGCCGCCCTGGGGGAGCACCGCTTTGGGGCAGGCCAGGGTTCAAGCTATCTCGTTTTCGTCACCGTGAGCACCGGCATAGGGGGTGGGCTGGTGCTGGGGGGGCGGCTCTACACCGGGGCCTGGGGCACGGCGGGGGAGGTGGGCCATATGACGGTGGAGGCCGGCGGTCCCCAGTGTGCCTGTGGACAGCAGGGTTGTCTGGAGGTGCTGGCCTCCGGCACCGCAATGGCACGGGAAGCACGCCGCCGCCTAGAGGCGGGTGGGACCAGCCGGCTGCTGGAGCTATCCGGCGGTCACCCAGAAGCGGTGACTGCGGAGTTGATAGGCAGGGCGGCTCGGGAGGGTGATGGCCTGGCCCGTGAGGTGGCGGAACGGGCGGCAACCTATCTAGGGATAGGGCTGGGAAGCCTGGTGAACCTGCTCAACCCGGAGGTTATTGTGGTGGGGGGCGGTGTGTCCCGCATGGGGGAGATGCTGCTGGCCCCGGCCAGGGCCACTATGTTAAGCCGGGCTTTCCCCTCTGCGATACAGGGGGTGAGGCTGGTACAGGGCTCTCTGGGGGGTATGGCCGGTGCCCTGGGTATGGCCTCCTATGTGATGGAGGCCGTTCAGCATTCCCGGTAACGGTTTACAATGGGCATGCGCCGGTCCCGGCCGAAGGCCCTGGGGGTTATCTTTATTCCCACCGGCCCCTGCCGGCGTTTGTATTCGTTACGGTCCACCATCCGCATCACCTGGCTTACCGTCGCCTCGTCGTAGCCCAGAGTCACAATCTCCGCCAGGCTCTTGTCCTCCTCCACATAGGCCTTGAGGATGGGGTCCAGCACCTCGTAAGGGGGCAGGGAATCGGAGTCCTTCTGGTCGGGACGCAGCTCTGCCGAAGGGGGCTTGGTCAGCACGGACTCTGGGATAATGTCCTGCCCCGCTGCCTGGTTGCGGTAACGGGTCAGCTCAAAGGCAAGTGTCTTGGGCACATCTCTGATAACCGCAAAACCTCCGGAGAGGTCACCGGCCAGGGTGGCGTAGCCTGTAGCCAGCTCGCTTTTGTTGCCGGTGGTCAGCACCAGCCAGCCGAACTTGTTGGACAGGGAGAGCAGGATGTTGGCGCGGCTGCGGGCCTGAAGGTTCTCCTCGGCAACACCCGGCTGTGTGCTGCTAAAAGGGCCTTCCAGTGCTCGTAAAAAGCCGGAGAACGGCTCCTCGATGGACACCTGGATTACCTCAATGCCCAGGTTCTGGGCCAGAAGCTGGGCATCGCGTCGGCTGGCCTCGGAGGTGTAGCGGGAGGGCATGGTCACGCCCATCACCGATTCCCGCCCCAGGGCGTCTACGGCGATGGCGGCGACCAGGCTGGAATCTATGCCACCGGAGAGGCCTATAACCACCTTCTGGAAGCCGTTTTTGTGCACATAGTCCCTGGTACCCATGACCAGGGCGTGGTATACCTCGGCGGTGGGCTCCAAGGGGGGTGCTATCCCCGGAGTCAACGGGGGCTTGGGCTGGGTAAAAGGGGCTCCGTCCAAGTTTACCCTAGTGACCTCAGGCAGGGCGGTGCCCCGGGACCTCTCCCGGCGGCTGCGGGGGTCATGCAGCGATACCCGGAACACCTCGTCGGCGTCGATATCCACCACCAGCAGCTCCTCTTGGAACTGCCCGGCCCGGGCTATCAGGTTGCCGGAGGGGTCGCTGAGGAGGCTGCCGCCGTCAAACACCAGTTCATCCTGGCCACCCACCGTGTTCAGATAGGCTACAAAAGCCTCGTAATCAGCGGCACGGGTGCACACCAGTCGCTCCCGGAAGCGGAGCTTGCCCGCATTGAAGGGGGATGCGTTGATGACGATGATAAGCTCGGCCCCACCCATGGACTGGGCCAGCCCCGGCCCCACAGGGTACCAGATATCTTCGCAGATGTTGATGCCGATACCGATGCCGTTGACCAAGAACACCGGGCTCTCCGTACCCGCCTTGAAGTAGCGCTCCTCGTCAAACACACCGTAGTTGGGCAGATATGCCTTGCGATGGACGCCTGCCAGCTTGCCGTGGTGGGCGACGGCGGCGGCGTTGTATGTATCACCACCATCCGACTCCACAAAGCCCACGATGGCGGTGAGGCCCTGGGAGTGGGCCACCACCCTTTCCATCTCGTTCCTGTTACGGGCGATGAAGTGGGGTTTGAGGAGCAGGTCCTCCGGGGGGTATCCGGTGAGGCACATCTCGGGAAAGGCCACCACATCGGCACCGCACTGCCGTGCCCGCTCCATGTATTCCAGCACCAGGGAGGTGTTGCCCTCCAGGTCGCCCACTGTGAGATTTATCTGGGCCAGGGCAAGCCGCATTGGCCGCATGCTACCTCCTGTTGAACCTAGTATAGCATAAGCGCGCGTTCTGGAACCCTCTAACTGCTATGTCTCTGCCTTGCCGCCTACCTGGGCCTCTATACGGTTGAGGGCTTCGTCAATATCCGCAGCATCCACCATACGGTGGGTGACGGCCCTCACCCTTCTTCCCCCCGGGTAGGTGAACCGTACCCCCCGGGAGACCATTGCCTGTATGAAGTCCGGGGTGGTATTGGAGGCTGGAGGCTCAAACATGACGATGTTGGTCTGGACTTTCTCCGGCCAGGAAGTGATGCCGGGTATGCGGGCCAGCCCGTGTGCCAGTCGCTGGGCGGCCGTGTGGTCATCGGCCAGACGGACTACCATGGTATTCAGGGCGATGATACCGGCGGCGGCGATGACGCCTGCCTGGCGCATGCCGCCCCCCACCATCTTACGCCATTTGCGGGCTTTCTCCACGAACTCCCGGTGGCCACAGAGGAGGGAGCCTACCGGGGCGCTCAGACCCTTGGAGATGCACAAGCAAATGGAGTCCGCATCTCGGGCAAGCTCACCGGCAGGTATCCCCAGGGCCACAGCGGCGTTGAAGATGCGTGCCCCGTCCAGATGGACACTCAGGCCGTGCCGGTGGGCCACCGCGGCCATACCCGAGGTGTATTCAGGCGTGAGCACAGCGCCGCCACAGCGGTTATGGGTGTTCTCTATGCAGAGGAGTGTGGTGGGGGGGTAGTGGATATTCGGGGGACGGATGGCCGCCTCCATTACATCAAGGTCTATCAGGCCATCCTCGTCGTTGGGCACCGTGTGCATCACCACCCCGCCCAAGGCCGAAGCCCCCCCGACCTCGTTCCATAGCATATGGGACTCGCTCCCCACAAGGACTTCATTGCCCGGACGGGTATGGGAGAGGACGGCGATAAGGTTGCTCATAGTGCCGCTGGGGGTGAACATGGAGGCCTCTTTTCCCAACATCCGGGCCGCCATCTCCTCCAGGCGGTTGATGGAGGGATCTTCCCCGAAGACATCATCCCCTACTTCGGCGGTACCTATAGCCCGGCGCATTTCCTCGGTGGGGTGGGTAATGGTATCGCTCCGCAGGTCTATGGTCTTCACCAGCATCCTCCTCTTTTCGTTCTCAACCGGGGCATGGCGCATTTTACCCTGCGCTTCATCCCTGGGTGAGTTTCATCCAACCTCCAATGTCCGGTTTGGTGAAGGGTACACCATTCTAACTCAGGACTTTAGTGTTTGCACGAGGGCAGGCAGCGGAGGGGCAGGTGGCGATGCAGGCCTCGTTTTCC
>JASLQE010000365.1 GCA_030744635.1 Dehalococcoidia bacterium
AATCAGGCGCTACGGGCCTGGGAACATACCTACAACACCATCCGCCCTCATCAGGCCCTGGGCTACCTTACCCCGCAACAGTATCTGCTACAATGCCAGCAGGAAAGGAGGATGTGTCACTAATGTACTGAACGAGTACACTTGCTTTACCATTCATTCACCGTGCGGTATAATGGCTGCCGGGTTTCATAGGGCTTGTCATCAATACCTGATTGCATCGCTATTGACGGACCGGTGGCAGTAGGCAAGACCACCGTAGGCCGGCTACTGGCCGCCCGGCTGGGGTATCGCTTCGTGGATACAGGTAACATGTACCGTGCGCTGGCATGGAAAGCCCTCAAAAACGGGGTTGACCCCGACGATGGCCAATCCCTCACCAGGCTGGCGGAAAGAGTCCATATGGAACCGTTGCCGGGCAACGGAGGTGAACCCGGATTGCTGGTGGACGGTCAGTCCGTATCCACCGCCCTGCGTAGCCCCGAGGTGGAGCAGACCGTATCCGCCGTGTCCAGCATCCCTGGTGTCCGCTTGGCCCTGGTGAAACACCAGCGACACCTGGCCCGGAAAGGCCGGATAGTGATGGTGGGCCGGGACATAGGCACGGATGTGTTACCACGGGCCGGACTCAAGATCTTCCTGGAAGCCTCCGCCCGGGAACGCGCCCGAAGACGGCACCTGGAGGTAACTGGGGCTGCCTCCCGGGACGATTCTTCCTTCAACGTCACACTTGCCCACCTGGAGCAGCGGGACCGAATAGACAGCCAGCGGGCCGTCTCCCCCCTTCGCCCCGCCACTGATGCTGCTATCATTGATACCGAAGGCCTGGCCCCCGATAAGGTAGTGGAACACATATGGCATTTAATGAATCCCGCATAGTCCGGCCATTCTACTATTTATCCGTCAGACTCGCCCGTCTGCTGCTACTACTGCTGACACAGTGGCAGGTGTGCGGCAGGGAGAAATTACCCCGCCAAGGCCCCTTCCTGGTTGTGTCCAACCACCTCAATCTGGTTGACCCACCGGTTATTATGGCCAGCATGCATCCCCGCCGCGTCATATTTATGGCCAAGCAGGAGCTTTTCAAAGGCCCTTTCTCCTGGATTATTCGCGGTGTAGGCGCTTTTTCGGTACGGCGCAACCAGCTTGACCGCCAGGCTTTTCGGCGAGCTGAAGAGGTTCTGAACGCCGGATTCCCGGTAGCCGTCTTCCCTGAAGGCAGCCGTAGCAAGGGCAGCATGAAGGCCGGCCTGCCCGGAGCCGCATTCCTTGCCGCTCGCTCGGGCGTACCCCTGCTACCGGTGGGCATCCAGGGCACTGAACGCCTCAAGGGGAAAGGCTGGGTGCTGCGCCGCCGCCGCATCACGGTCATCATCGGTGACCCATTCCTACTGCCAGCCGATGACAGGCGAGTAAGGGGGGAGGACCTGGAGTTCCTCACCGATTTCATCATGCGCCGAATAGCTCAACTGCTACCCCCCTCATACCAAGGGATATACCGGGAGGACTCCGCTGAAGATTAAGAAGGCGAAAGAACTGGGCCTCTGCTTTGGGGTGCGCCGGGCCATCCAGGCCATGGAGGAGGCGGCCACCCGCCTGGGCTCGCTGGATACGCTGGGCCCGGTGGTGCACAACCAGCAGGTGGTAAAACGGCTTGAAACCCTGGGTGTAAGGGCAGTGGGAGGGGTAGAAGCGGCATCCGGAGTAGTCGCCCTCCCCTCTCACGGCACCCCACCTGAGTTTTTGACCGCCCTCCAGCATCGTGGGGTGGATATCGTAGACGCTACCTGTCCCATGGTGCGCCGCGCCCAGATGGCAGCCCAGGGGTTATCCGCCGCCGGGTTCAAAGTAATCATCTTTGGCGATGCGGAACACCCTGAGGTGCGCGGAGTCCTAGGTTGGGCCGGGGACGGTGCGTTGGCCACCCTGGAGGTGGACTCCGTGACTTTCCGCCGGTGGCCCCGTAAACTGGGGTTCCTCTCCCAGACCACTCAAAACGCCGAGAGTTTCGCTCTTTTTATCTCCGGCTTTCTACCCCAGGCCCTGGACACGGCAACGGAGGTGCGGGTGGTCAACACCATATGCCACGCCACTCGGGAGCGCCAGCAGGCTGCCTTAAAGCTGGCCCGACGCTCGGACCTGATGCTGGTGGTGGGCAGCTTCGCCAGCGCCAATACCCGCCAGTTAGCCAGCCTCTGCTCTCGGGTCACGGAGACCCATCAGGTGCAAGGCCCCCAGGATATTGATCTGGAATGGCTGGAAGGGAAGACAAGCACTGGGGTTACCGCCGGGGCGTCAACACCCGACGATGCAGTGGCGGAGGTGCTAGAGCGGCTGGAGCACCTTTGCCAGGCAGCCGGGCCACAAACCGGCAGCCAGGACCCCCAGTAACAGGGCGCGGGCTGGCGAGATAATATTGCCGGGAAGTAGCCTGAACAAGGTGTGGACCGCTCTAATCGCCGTGCTGGCTGCAGCCTTGGCTGTGGTAGCGGTACTGCTCCTCTGGAGGCTCCCCTCTTCAACGCCGGTCAAAATAGTCCTGCCCTCCCCCACACCGGTCTCAAGAGAGGTTTATGTGGGAGGCGAGGTGGTATCCCCCGGCCTTTACCCGTGGGCACCGGGGCTGACCACGGAACGGTAACA
>JASLQE010000366.1 GCA_030744635.1 Dehalococcoidia bacterium
AATCAGGCGCTACGGGCCTGGGAACATACCTACAACACCATCCGCCCTCATCAGGCCCTGGGCTACCTTACCCCGCAACAGTATCTGCTACAATGCCAGCAGGAAAGGAGGATGTGTCACTAATGTACTGAACGAGTACACGCCGTTGACAGGGAGTGGCTCAGCCCGTTATACTATCTTGGGCGTAGCACGCTTAGCATGCAAGGAGGGGCCTTGCCGATAAAACAAGAGTGGAAAGATTTTACCCGGGAAGCGGCGGAAGCGGCCACCGAGAAAGAGGGCGTATACGAGATAGGCGACCAGGACCAGGCCGTCATTTATATACACGGCACCGACAACATCCGCCGGGAGCTCCTGGATCACTTTGAGGACGGCTTCTCTTATATTGAGCCCGCACGGTTCTTCCGGTATGAAGAGGCGTTCATGTATACCTCCAAGGAAAACGAGCAAATACGGCTCTTCATGAGGAAGGCTGACCAGCTTCCCAAATACAACCAGGAGCTTATTTAGGTAATCGGTTCAGGCAAAGCAGACTTTAGCCTCTTGGCGGCTGGAGCGGGGTGGACCCACCCGTTCCCATCCCGAACACGGAAGTGAAACGCCCCAGCGCAGACGATACTCGGGAGGAACCTCCCCGGGAAAATATGCCGCTGCCAGGAGGCTAAAGGGGGCCCCCACCAGGGGGCCCTATATTTTTATACCGGTTCTTAACACCGGTGCCAACAATGGGTGCGGACACTTTTGACCTTTGGCCTACCCTGGGGTATAATGGAGGCAAATTGAGAGGGGGCCTTATTCCGGGCTTGGATATAGAGGAGCAAGCACTAACCGCTGACATTGAGTCATTTGCTCAGATGGAGGCCCAGTTCTTTACGCCCAAGCCGGTAAGGCGTGGTGAGGTGGTAAAGGGTATGGTGGTGGCTCGGGACAAGGATGGGGCCTGGGTCAGCATCGGGTCTAAGTCTGAGGGGATAATCCCGCCAGCGGAGATGAAGTCCGCTGACGGTGCTGTTAATATAGGAGAGGAAGTCTCCGTATATGTCATAGCCACCGGCCGCGAGGAAGGCAGCTTGCTCCTGTCATACGATAGGGCGCGGAGCTTGGTGGGATGGGAGGAACTGGCCGAGTCCCAAGAGGCTGGCGAAACGGTAACGGCGGAGGTCATTGGCTTCAACCGTGGTGGGCTGGTGGTAAGGTGTCGGGGTGTGGAGGGGTTTGTCCCCCTATCGGAGTCCGTGGGTCGGCGCCTGGATGAAAGGGTAGGCCAGGAGTTACAGGCCAAAGTGTTAGAGGTAAATCGCCGGGGACACCGACTCATACTATCGGAGAGAATAGCCTTCGTGGAGACCAGGGAAGAGCGGAAGGCCCAGGTTATCTCTCAGCTTGAAGAGGGGACTACCATTGAGGGCCGGGTGACCGGGATTCAGGACTACGGGGTCTTCATAGATGTGGGCGGTGCCGATGG
>JASLQE010000367.1 GCA_030744635.1 Dehalococcoidia bacterium
CCGCCCCCCATCGGCTATAAGCTGGGCCACCAACCCCTTGTTGACGATTCCAGCCAGCACGGCCACCACCACCTCCAAAACGGCCTCATCGGTGACCCTCAGGCCGTCCACGAAGGAGGACCGCACGCCCACGCGGTCCAGCCAGCGGTTAATCTCCTTGCCGCCACCGTGGACCACCACGGGGTGCTCCTCCCGCCCTTGGAGGGTACACAGGTCCTCCAGGGTGGTGTCCCCCTGCCCCAGTGTGCTGCCGCCGATTTTGACTACGATTGGCATCTAAGTAGTATATGCGCTATTGATAGTAACATAGTCAGGTGTAAGGTCGCAGCCCCAGGCGGTGGCGGACTCCACACCCATGTTGAGGGCCACCCGGAAGACCACCTCCCTCTCCCCCAGCAGCGCGCTGGCCTCCGCCTTGTCAAAGGGGTGGGGGGTGCCGCCCTGCATCAGGCACATCTCCCGTTTCGTCCGGCTCTGGGCAGTGCTCAGGTAGATGTCCAGCTTGCTGGGGTTGAGCCGGGCACGGCTGCGGCCCAAGGCGGTGGCCACCCGGCCCCAGTTAGGGTCCCGGCCATAGACCGCCGCCTTCACCAGGTTGGAGCCGGCGATGGTGCGGGCTGCCCGTCGGGCCTCGGCCTGGGAGAGAGCGCCCTCAACCCTCACCTCTATGAGGCGGGTGGCCCCCTCCCCGTCCCGGGCGATGCTCACCGCCAGGTGCCAGCACACCGCCTCCAGGGCCTGGGCGAAGGTCTCCCCCGCCTCCCCACCCGTGAGGGGTGCGTTGTCCGCCAGCCCGCTGGACATCACCAGCAGGGTATCGTTGGAGCTGGTATCGCCGTCCACGGTAATCATGTTGAAGGTGGTGGACACCGCCCGGCGCAGGGCCTGCCTCAGGAACCCGGCATCCACGGCGGCATCGGTGGTGATGAAGGCCAGCATGGTGGCCATATCCGGGTGAATCATGCCCGCCCCCTTGGCGGCCCCGGCCACGGTGAAGGGAACGCCGCCGATTTCACCCCGCAGGGCAATCTCCTTAGGGACGGTATCGGTGGTCATGATGGCGCGGGCGAAGTCGTGCCCCCCCTCCGGCGACATCGAGACCCCGTCTATGCCCCGGCGCACCCTGTCCATCTCCAGCCGCACGCCGACCACCCCAGTGCTGGCCACGGCCACCTCTCCAGCGGCTACCCCCAGCTTCCGGGCGGCCAATTGTGCGGTGAGGATGGCGTCCAGCATGCCGTCCGGGCCGGTGCAGGCGTTGGCGCACCCGGCGTTGGCCACCACCGCCCTCAGCAGGCCGCGGCGGACCCGGCGGCGGGTGAGGAGGAGGGGTGCGGCCTTGATGCGGAGTGTGGTGAAGACCCCGGCAGTGGTGCAGGGGACATCGGAGTATAGCAGGGCCAAGTCGGGCCCGGTGCCAGAAGAGCGCAGGCCGCAGGCGGCGGCCCCGGCCTGAAAACCCTTGGGCGAAATTATACTTCCGTTGGGAACAGATTCAAAAGAAACCACTCCGCCACTATACAGTCCTGTTGGCGGGCAGTCAACGGGGGGGAGGCCCTTATAGGAACAGGATGGCTCAAATGGCCCTTCATCGGGCCTTTCTACTGGTAGGCGAGGAGGGTACGTATGTCCTCAACCAGAAGGCCGGGGTCAAACCCCTCGGCGGGAACATAGGCGGCCTGGGTTACCCCCTGCTGGTCTATCAAATAGGCCACGACGGTGTGCTCCACTAAATACCCCGTGTGACCGGCATGGGCCCCGTGCATATCCGTGCCTTCCTGGGGCATTGCGGTGCCCTCAGTTGCCGGAGCGGGCATATCCATCACCTTCCTCGCCACTATGTTATAGCTCGCCCATATTGGCTCCATCTCGGCCCGGGGGCCCGTGAGAAAGAGGAGCCCCTGGGGAGTGGGGAATCCCTCCACATATCCCTTCGCCGCCTCCAGCGTGTCCCTCTCCGGATCCAGGCTCACCGCCATAAAGTGCACCTGCCCCACCTCTTGAGGAGTAAGCTGGTCCGCTGCTTGCTTCAGATGGAGGCTAATGAGGGGACAGGCTGTGGTGCAGTTGGAGTACAGAAAGGTGAGGACCACCAGGTCACCGCGGAAATCGCCCAGTTGCACGCTTTCCCCCTGCTGGTTGGTGAGGGCGAAGCCGGCGGCGGGCGTAGGCGTTATCTGCCGCCCGTGAAGGGTAGGCCCCCCCTGGCAGCCGGCTGTCAGCGCGCCTAGGCCGATTAGCGCAGCCATTACCGTGAAAGGCAATCTCATCCTTCTCCTCAGTGACACAGCGGCTGCGTTATCAAGTTGTCTTCCGATAGTAGCAGACGGATATTGTGGCGCAGGTCGTCGGGTTTGAATTCCTCGGCAGTCATGTAGGCCCGTAGTCTCCCCTTTGGGTCTATCAGCATCAGCCGCGTGCCCCCTCCTGTGGCCTCCGCCCCGTCCCTTGTGACGTTATAGCTTTTCCACACTGACTCTATATCTTCCTGGGGTCCGGTAAGGAAATAGAAGTTATTGGGCATCGCCCGCTGGTGATAGAATTCGGCGGCCTTCTCAACGGTGTCCGTTTCGGGGGTCGTGGTAACGGCCAGAAAAGCCACCCGTCCCGCCTCCTGGTAGTTGCTCATTTGGCCTGATGTCTCATTTACCCTCCTGGCGATGGACTGGCAATCGGCTGCACAGATTGTACTCATGAAGGTGAGGACCACCACTTTCCTCTGGAGCTCCCCCAACCTCAGCCGCTGCCCGGACTGGGCGGTAAGCTGGAAATCGGCTGCCGCAGTAGGCTTTGTTCCCTGCACTCCCCGGAGGGTGGGGATCCCAGCGATGGTACTCAGCAAACTGCAGCCCGGCAGTACCAGGAAGACCAAGAAAAGCAGAACGGCAAGGCTGAGGCGTATTCCACTCAAATAGCTATTCCATCCTTCAGTTTGTTTGAGGCGCAAGGGCCCACTATACCGCTGCAATCTATAATTGTACCATTTTGGCATCCTGACCGCCAGTTTAGCCTGCCCTACCGCCCGGATATCATCTTCGCTCCCACCGTAAGAGAAAGAGCCGGGGTTGTGGCATCCCCGGCCTGAAAGCCCACTGGCGAGGTTATGATACCGTTGGAAATAGCTCTTTAAAGAAACCATTTCGCTACTTTACCGCCCCATTTGAGGGCAGTCAACAGAGTGAATGGCCTATGGCAGCGATTGGTCCTTCCCGCCCGCCACTTTCCTTTGGGGATCTTGGGGGGCTGCGCCCCCCAAGTACAATTCCGTGGGCGGGCGGGTGGGGAAAGAATGACCGTTGAGCTCGGGCGGAAGGTTGGGCCGGCTAACCCCTGGTACCCCCACTACCAACCCCCAAGGGTGGGGCGAGCGCTGCTCCTACTCCTTGGGATTGAAGAGGACCGAGGGGTTTACCTCAGTGGAGTAGTCAAAGCCCTGGGCGGGGCTGTTCCCTCCATAGCGGGCCTGTAGCTCCTCCAGGGGGCCGTAGTCCAGGGCGCGCACTGGGCAACTCCCCACACACACCGGGTCCTGGCCCTGGCCCAGCCGCTCCTGGCAGAAATCACACATGTCCATTTTGGGGTTGTCACCATCGCCGAACTGAGGGGCATCGTAGGGGCAGGCCTTCAGACACATGTCGCACTTGTCACCGCCCAGGCACTTCTCCTTGTCCACCATCATGATGCCGTCCTGGGGACGCTTGGTGATGGCCCCCACCGGACAGGCCCCGGCGCATGAGGGCTGGGCGCAGTGGTAGCACGATGTTACCAGGAACGAGACCGACACATCCGGGTAGCTACCCGTCTCCTGGGTATAGACCTGGCGGCGGGAGGCAGGGCCGGCCGATATATCGTGCCAGTCCTTGCAGGCCACGGCGCAGGTGAAGCAACCGGTGCAGCGGGTCTGGTCAAAGTAAAATCCCAGGTTCATAGCTGCCTCCCCCTCAGACCTTCTCTACCTGGACCAGGCCGGTGTTGTAGGGGAATGAGCCGCCCGGCGAGTAGGCGTCCTTGGTGAGCACATTGGCGCAGCCGCCGCGGTCCACACCCTCCTTATCGGGGTCGTACCAGGCCCCGTGGGGCACATCCACCACCCCGGGCACAATCCGCTCCGTGACCCGGACGGGCAACTCCATCACACCGCGATCATTGAACACACGGACCATGTCACCCTCGGCGATGCCGCGGGCCTGGGCGTCCACCGAGTTCAGTATCACCACCTGGCGCTGGGTCTCCCGAATCCAGGGTAGGTTCTCAAACTGGCTGAGTGCCCGGCGGCGGAAGTGGGTGGTGATGAGCATGAGGGGGTACTTCTGGGCCAGGGGGTCGCTGGTGGTCTCCCACCCCTCAAAGTACTGGGGCAGGGCGGGGATGCCCGGCTGGGCCAGCTCGGCCCAGTGCTGGGAGTAGATTTCAATCTTCCCGGATGGGGTTTTGAAGGCGATATTCTCAGGGTCTTCAATCTGCTGCTGGAAGGCCACATAAGGCTCGTCCAGCGGGAGCCGGTAGATGACCTGATTGCGAAAGTCGTCGAAGTCGGGCACCTCGCTCCTGGAAACGGCCTCCCGCAGGTACTCCTCCTCGGTCTGGTCGCCGTAGCTGGCGATGCCCAGCTTTTCGGCCAGGCCTCGGCCGATTTCCAGATGGGAGCGGGTCTCCCCACAGGGCTCAATGCACTTGTTGACGAACCCGTAGTAGGCACCCCCCACCCCCTGGTCTATGTCGTTGCGCTCCAGGAAGGTGGTGGTGGGCAGGATAATATCGGCGAACTTGGCGGTGGGGGTCATAAACTGCTCCATGACCACCAGGAAGTCCAGAGCCTTGAAGGCTTGGGCAATCTTGTTGGTATTGGGGAACTGGTTGAGGTAGTTGCAGTTCACCACCCAGGCCAGCTTGCAATCGGCGGGAAATCCACCCGCCTTGCCTTTGAGGATGAAATCGGGGATATCGTTGTAGTGCACCCGGGAGGCCTTATAGCTGGTGGGGGAGCCCCGGGGCGGCTCAGGCACATCGTCCACGGGGTTGGGGACCTTGATGGGCGACCTCATCTTGAGGGGGTAGCCGCCGACGATGGACTCCCAGGCCCGGCCGGCCGCATCGCCGCCGTGTATGCCCACATTGCCCGTCATGGCCGCCAGGATGCTGACAGCCCGGTGGTACTGCTCGCCATAGGCGGTACGGCCCGGTGCGATGCCTGCCATGAGGGCCGCCGGCCTAGTGGCGGCGTACTCCCGAGCCAGGGCGACTATGGTGTCCGCCGGCACTCCGGTTATGGCCTCCGCCCACTGTGGTGTCTTGGGGGT